>JAFGLG010000010.1 GCA_016928155.1 Candidatus Woesearchaeota archaeon
GGCCAGATGCGCTGGAAATGGCAAAGGAAGAGAATGAAGAAAGAGAAGCGCAAGAGAAAAGCCGGCAAGAAATAATTCTGGGGTTTAGCCTGATAATCATGCAGTTGACTGATCAGATCTTCTATAGGAATGATAAACCAAGCTGGGAGCATTGTCAATAGTTATCCTTGAAGGGGAGAGTGAAGCTATCCTTTCAAGCGAGATGTTCTGATACGGACAAGCGAACCTGCTCCTCTCGAGCAACCAATGCTCATCATGCACATTGCTTGTCCTTGCATCTGTCTGCCTGAATGATATCGACAGAGTGTCATAGAAAGCCCTCATGAACCAAGGCTGGAAAAAAAGCTTTTCAAAAAGCAATGTCTCTATCTGCATCTGCGGAACCCCGTGCTTGTGGCCGACTTCAAGTGCAAGCCCAGGTCCATGATGAGAATAAGTCATCACTTTCCTCGTGCCTTCACCGGTTTCCACCCCCTTTTCTCTCAGAAGAAGCATAGCTAATGCATGTACCTTATCAAAACGGATTGCTGATCTGTAGTGAGCCCTTAAATCCTCTAAAGACACGAACAGCTCATTCTTAAGATGGTCATCCAGAGCTGGATAATTATGAGTCCTCTTACTATCTTCCATCTGATTATCTATATGGGGGATGTAAAGCATTTCGCAAGGGGAAGTTGGCTGATTTATTAATATGAGCCAAATAACGAAAATGGTTTGACTATCTAATAGTTAGCCCTATCTCTGCCCTAAAGGGCGGAGTATTACGGGCTCACATTAATGTCAAACCATTTTCGGGATTGAAAATCCCGACCTAAAGGTGGGTATTATCCATCCCATAAAAATCCCGCTTGTCGAGATTTTCAATAATATAAATTTATAATATAGAAAATAATTATTTTAACCATAAAGTTTATAAATGGTTACCATGGGCAAGTGAATATGCTTCATACAATCCTTCAAGGATCAAGAATAGATGGAACTCCAGTAGACATTAGACTTGATTCAGTTGTGCCGAAAGGAGCGATGCTGATCTACACTGGAACAGACCTTGACAATGAAAATAGGCTTTTTGTCAAGGCAGAACCAGCGTCCCAAGCCGGCAAGAGCAGGATGTTCGACACAGAACTGCATGCATTGAGGGAGGTCAATGGTGATCCTAGGATTGTAAGCCTCTATGCTACAGGAGAATATCCTCGCGCTGATCCGGCAAATCTTCGGACAGGAAGATTCCTTGCCCTGCCGCTGCTGAGACCTGGGACAGACCTGGAGAAGCACGTCGAAGAGAATGGACCGATGCAAGCAGAACCTGCAGTAAGGATGATGGATGACATGCTTGCAGGAGTACAAGCATATCATGAGAGAGGGATAGTGCACAGGGACATCAAACCGGCAAATATCGTGCTCGACAGAAAAGGATGGAGACTGGTGGATCCAGGAGTCTCAAAATGCAAAGGCATCGCTGAGATTGTCGGCGGGCTGACAGGTACACCAGGATACATGGCACCAGAGATGATAGTCAGCAATGAGCTCGGTGATAATTTCTATTTGAATCTTCCATGGATTCCTAATGTTGCAAGAACAACATCAGTAGACACGCACAGTGATGTCTACTGCGCAGGACTTGTTGCATATTATGCACTGACAGGCATGGATGCATATGGCAAGACAGGATCAGTGCTAGGCCTGGCAATGAGAAACCTGAGCGGAGAATTCATACCTCTTGGGCAGACAATGATAGGGAAGGCATTGCCTCCCAGACTTGTTGATGTCGTGGATAGCTCATTGAGCATGGACTACAAGCAGAGGCCGACAGTGCCAGAGTTCAGGCAAGGCCTGAGAGAAGTCTAAGCGATCATTTAACAGCAATCCTTTAATACTTTGGCAGAATCCCCGGGACATATGGAAGAACCCGGCAGCATAAGGAGACTTGACCTGTATTTCCACAAGGATTTCGATGGAGTGATCAGCGCACTCGCCTACAAAGAGATGGTGCAGGTTCCCGGCTTGACTGTTGTGCCGAAGGAGGCGCAGTATGGAGAGATACTTAGTCAAGAGGTACCTGCTGGAGATATCAATGCTCTTGTTGATTTCGCAGAAGGTTTTGACGGTCTACAGCATCATATCGATCATCATTCAGGATCATACCAGGCCAATGCAAGCTGTATCACAGAGTTCTACCCAGGAGCAAAATCAAATGCAGGTGTACTGATCACAGAATTGCTTAAGCGCGGAGGCCAGAGCATATTACTCCTATCATTGATGGCAGAGGCTGCTGACTGCATAGATTCTGCTGGACATCATGAACTTGGATTCTCACACAATGAACAGAGACGATATATAATTGATGAAGAGGTGGAATCCTGCTGTGATATGCAACTCAAGATGCAGCATTACTTTGCACTGAACAAGACACTCATGGCGCTGAAGAACAAGCATGTCGGAAGCAAGAGGTATCTTGAAAGGTTTGTGCAGGATTGCGAAACATGGCATCCTGTCGAGATGCTGCATCTTGCTTATGAGCTGGCGCTGCAAGTCAAGGTCAAAGGAAAACCTTTGTTTGAGGGAAGCCCCAGAGAATTCTTTGAGATGCTCCAGAAGAATGGGGATGATTACAGGCATAGGTTCGGGCAGAGCGGCAAGCCTGTGTTTGACGACGGCATACTTGTGCTCAATCAACCCATCACATCAATGTTTGCACTCGGCAGCTATGACCGGTACGTTCCATTCGAAGCTTATCCAGACACAAGATTCCTCATCAATAACTGGCCAGGCATGGGACTATTGCAGGTGTCATGCAATCCAGCAAGACAGAGCGATGCTGACTTGATCTCTGTCGTGGAAGAAGGGATCGGTCTTGTGCTTCCGGATGCTGAGACAGACATGAGATTCTTCAAGAGGATGATTAAATCAAAGGCAGTCGGTGAGCTGATCCCTCCGAGGGCTGATCTTCTGGAAATACTCCTTGGTGATAGAGCAGAAGATATTGCTGGAAGGCAATTACGCGATGCTGAAGATGAAGAGCTTGAGCAATACAGGTTCAATGTCCTGGATCTCATCTCCAACACATACGGCGGGCATAGAGCGATCGCAAACATCCCACATCTTGGCGCTTATGGAGAGCAGAGGAAAGAAATGACAGACAGACTGATCGAGTTTGTTGTCGGGAGATTGGGGTAAAAATAGCCTTTTCTGTTCTTAGTCGGAAGATTTTCGGTTTTTTAAGCGAAATACTTAATAATCTGCCTTTCCTAGTGTGTATTATGGAAAAACATATAAACATGACATATATATCTGTATATGTGATGTAAATATGGTAAAAGCTATGATAGACATAACAGAAAATTCCAACAGGGTATTGAACATCGTCAAGGCAAAGTACGGCCTCAAGGATAAGTCTACTGCAATAGATCTGGTTGTCGGCAAATATGAGGATGCATTCCTTGAGCCGCAGGTAAGGCCTGAATATAAGAAGGAACTGATGAAAATACACAAAGGGAAGTTCAAAAGTTTTGAAAGCATCGATGCCCTAAGAAAGGAAATTGAAAATGTATAGAAGTGAAAGGAGCGATAAATTAATCAAGATCCTCAAGAAGCTCTTCAAGAAAGACAAAAGCAGGTATGAAGCAGCCTTAAACAAGATATGGGAAATATCTAACAGTGAAGACCCACATCACTACAAAAACCTGAGCCATGACATGAAAGATTACAAGAGAGTCCACATTGACAGCCATTTTGTCCTGATCTTTCATGTCGATGAAGGCAACAAGACGATAAGATTTTCCGATCTGCAACATCATGATTTCGCTTATAAGAGAGGATATTTCTTAAAGTAATCCGAAAGATTTTCGAATACAAAATTGGAAAGATTAATAACTGAAAGATACACAGATGTATGTGAAAATGAAATCTGAAATCAGCTGTTGGACATCATAAGAACATCTGTCCTTAATCAGGACAATCTCTTCAGCTGCCTGGAAAGTTGCTGGGGATGAAGGATGTTTGGAGGTGTCTGATGGTAACAAAGAAAGATAGAAGACATAGTGGTTACACAACTCCAAGGGCAACTATTTCTAAGAATGAAATTCTACATGAAAATATCTTCATAGATATTTTTTATGATGAATGGCAGAATTACAGAGATTGTTATCGGGATTGGTATAGTGATTTCAAGAAGATCAAGAATGTTAATAGAAGTGTGAGATTCTATTCTGACAGCATGTACAAGAAAAGGATGCTGATGAACAAAAAGCAAAAGATATTGTCAGGCAGAAGGAGACAAAAGAAGTTTAGATACAAACGTTAAGGAGCACAGGGATGGTGAAGAAGATGAGGAGTGGGAGAAAGAAAGAAGCTAGCGCCCTGAGAACACTTTCATGCTCTGGTAATGAGAGGGAGTTTGTGAAGATTATGCAGATTTTTAGGCGGCGCGGGCGGGATTTTCCACGTTCAGGGGTTAGAAACCATTTGAACCCGCATGAGATCTGGTTGATCCCACCGAGGTGGAAGCCACCGCGGTTTTTTCTTTATTTTATTAGAAAACTTATCTTGATATATTTTTCTAGAAAAAAACAGGTTTATATTCGGAAGAACCAGAACATTTACGACGACAATCAGATCTTCCTAACAATGCCCTTCTCAGCATCAACTTCCACAAGATCCCCGTCCTTAAGGATCTTAGTCGCATTCTTTGTTCCGATGATGCAAGGGACCCCAAGCTCTCTGGAGACAATTGCAGCATGAGAAGTG
Organism: Candidatus Woesearchaeota archaeon; assembly: GCA_016928155.1. Classification (NCBI taxonomy): domain Archaea; kingdom Nanobdellati; phylum Candidatus Woesearchaeota; species Candidatus Woesearchaeota archaeon. The sequence goes on from JAFGLG010000010.1 coordinate 4,747, forward strand.
ACGCCGCCCTCATCAGTCACAATGGCGGCAGCCTTTTTCATTGCAGGGACCATCTCAGGCCTTGTCATCGAAGCCACAATTATATCCCCCTCTTCAATGTTTGCCATATCATGGATCTTCAATAATCTTTTCACTCTTCCTCTGGCTTTCCCTAAAGAAGCGACCATGCCCTTTATCTCCTTCTGTTCACTGACATCCTTCTGAAAGAAATCCAAAGCCTCCTGTGCGTCCTCCCCTTCTGCAATCTCAAAACCTTCCTGGGTGTGGATACAGGCGCAGAGCTCATATCTCCTCTCAAACACCTTCTGGTCCAGATTTCCTTCAAGGATTCTAATGAATTCAGGATATATTGAATATTTCAATAATCTGAATGGGATGCCTGTCCGTCTCTCAGCATCCTTGAGGAACTCAAATTGATAGCAATTAGATATGAGCACATATTTTTTCCTTGTATCCTGGATCCTGAAGAATTCATCCATTATATAGAGCAATGTCTTGTGCCATCCAGACAGATTGTAAACCTTTATCAATTCCTGTTTCTCTTTGAGCTGCTTATCCCGGATATCCTCTGCATGACCTACACCTTTCCCAATATCCTTCTTGATCAGGTCCAGGAAATCATCTGGTGTCAGCCTGATGGCTTTTGCATAGTTGTTCTGGATATAGAAGAATCTTTTTGCATGAAGCTCAAGCTTTTCCCCGGGTATGGATCCTTTTTTCCTTTGCATCCCAATCAATTCTTCCCTCCCCATGCTCTCTTCCTCAATAAAAGAAAGATATCCTGTCGCAATAAGCTTAGGGAAAACTGAGGTGAAGTCCGCTCCAAGCACCTTCTGGAATTCAGGCACCAGATAACGGTCAGCATGCATCGATAAGGCATCACCGAGCACCATGAAATATCTGAACTCATCAACATAGCTCCTGTAGAAATCTTCGTATAGTTTAGAAAGATCATTGTTGGATAAAGAGGATAGATGGGTGTTGTCGATTTTCTCTAAGACCCTATCAAACGCTTTTATCTTCTCATGCCACTCTCTTTTCAGTTTTTCCAGATATTCAGGATCCTTCTTCATCCTTTCCAGGAATTCGTTCCTGATCCTGGTCAGGTCCACATCATTCCAATACCAATGCACATAATCCTGCTTGACAAAGAACAAGGTGAGTGTGCTTGCATCTCCGAAAAAGCCTTTCATGGCAGGGCCTGTCTCTCCGACAGGAAAGAAGGTGTGCAAGACACCATGGAAGCCCTTGTATGTCCAGGTTGACTTGTCTAATGAATAGGATTGTAGCAGTGACATATATCCAGAAGGAGTTATTCATTTATAAATAACTCGTTTCTCCGCAGATTCCGACAGAACCCACCACACCAGCTCTGTCATGGATGTAGGTTAGTGGCATCAGGTCAAAGTCCGGATGAGTGATTTTCTGGCTGACAAAGGGGATGCTCTCTGATAAA
>JAFGLG010000011.1 GCA_016928155.1 Candidatus Woesearchaeota archaeon
ATTCTTATGGCATCTATATTGAAATCAAAAAATATTCCTTGCAGGGTTCGTTCTGGATTTGCGCATTATTTTAATAACTATAGCGGTGACCACTGGATAAATCAGTATTGGGACAATAAAAAAGAAAAGTGGGTCACCTTTGACGCTGATGGATTTTTTGATAAGTCCATTGGGTTTGATCAATATAATATGCCTGAAAATAAATTTGATTGGGCGGCAAATACTTGGCTTGGAATTAGAAACAGCAAGTTAGATGCCAATAATTTTAAAAACGCAGATGGTTCTGTCGGGCTGATGCCAGTTCTTTGGGCAATATTTTATGATTTTCATAGTTTGATGAACAATGAAATTCTTTACAATCAACAGCCCAGCTATATTTACTTCAAATTTGATAAATTGACTGAAAAAGATTTTGAAGAAATTGATGAATTAGCCAAATTGATGTTAGAACCAGATAAAAACTTTGATGAATTAGTCAAGATTTGGAATACAAAAAAGAAATTCAGAATTTTAAATGGTCCACTTATTGGCGATAATGATCACTTTTAGTGGAAATAAATTTTTGCCCCTTTATTTAATAAAATGTTCCTGACTCAAACTCACTCCGCTATGCTCCGTGCCACGCTGCGCTCTCCTCCCTTCGGCCGTAGGGGGATTTAACAGGGCTTATGCGGAAACCTTGTTGCAATTCGGTTTCCCAAATTGCTCGCCAGGAGGTCGGAATTTTCTGGGTTGCCTGAAAATTCCTCCACTCGGCTCGCAACTTCGCATAAGCCCAATGTTAGTTTCAATTGAGAAAACGGCCAAAAAAACTTACGAAAATCTTATAGCTCTTATTTTATGATGCTCCACTTAGAACAACAAATGTATAAATTATGTCTTACAGCTTCACAATTAGCAAAAAAAGTTTCTTTAATTAACTTTTTTCCTGTAACTTTAAATCCTTCTTTTTCTAAGCATGAAATATAAAATTCTTCATCCCTAAATAAAATTGGATTTCCTGAATCTTTTAATATTGCTTTTGGATCAAAAATTTCTTTGCCATCAACAAGCTTATAATCGCCAGTTATTACTTGAAATAAGAATTTACCATCAGCTGTCAATGTTTCTTTTACTTCATTTAGACATTGCAGCAATTCTTCTTCTTTCAGATAATATAACATATCTTCACTAAATATAAAATCAAATGATTCGTTTAAATTTTTGATATCTGTTGCGATATTTCCATGTAAGACAATCGGAAACTTACTATTCCCTTTTAATTTATTTATATCATCAACTTTTCTTTTATCAATATCAATTCCATACGTTTTTGCTCCTCTCTTTTGCATTTCAAGCAAATCAGCACCAATGCCAAAACCAAGATCTAGAACTTTTTTATTTTCTATGTTAATTCCTGCATGAAACATAAATCTAAATAAACATGGATTTGGACACGCAAAAACCGACCATTGCACTTTATTCCAATATTCAACAGTTTCATTCATCTTAAAAGAATTGATAAGTTAAATTATATATAAGATTTTCGTTAAATGGCAGTTTTCTCAACTTTTCGGACGCCATTTCCCCACAATTTGCACCAAAAAAGGATTTAACAGGAACATATGCTATGTGTGATGATCTTAAGATCCTAACATTACATTTATATATTTTAATCCCTCGCTTACTGGAATGGACTGGAAAATAGAAGAAAAATATTTAGTAAAAGAATTTGAATTTGCTGATTATTCTGAAGCAGTAAAATTTGTTGACAAAATCCTTCCCTTGGCAGAGGAAGCGAATCATCACCCCGATATTTTAATCCATGGATGCAAAAAAGTAAAAATAATGATATATACCCATAATGAGGATAAGATTACAGACAAAGACTATTCCTTGGCAACCCAGATAGATGAAATTTTGTAGGATGGATTTTATGATTCCTGGCTCCGCTCCGAGAGCTTATCTGAATCGCGATGTTGGATTCCTATCTCGGGACAACCATAATCTTTATTAACCTCTTTCAAGATTAATCATATATGAACTAGCCGCTTATCGTAATCATCGGGACTCAATTGCTTTTTACAGCAAGCGATTTGTTGGCAAGGAATTATATGCCCAAACAGGGTTTTGCTTTAGCGACTTTTCTAAGCGGTTGGTTCCTGGCATATTTTTCAATAAGGATTGTCGCCATGTTTGGTCAGCTGTATGTATTTACCGCAATTGAGTTAGGGAGAACAATGGCTCTATTCGGGGCAGTTTCGATAATGCTGGCCAATCTGCTGGGATTCCTGGTTCTGAAAGAGGTTTTGAACCCCTGGGCATATGTTGGGGTGACATTGGCTGTTGTCGCTTTCATTGTCTTGGCTCTGACATGATGAAAAGGTGTTCTTCGGTAAAGAAGCTTGAACATGGAAGAAAGGTATTCTCATCTGATCTAGAATGATGCATAATCATGAGTATATCATGGGGTTTCGACTTAGGATATTAGGAAATTCTGATTGAGAACATGAGAAAAGCATCATCTCCTGAACTTCACAAACCCTTTCTCATCTACAATAGGTCCGCGTAAGAAGAACTCTCCTGGCTTGAGCTTCTTTAGCTCATCTGCCTCCTTCTGCTCCACCCCTAGATACTTTCGCAGCACATCGACATCGCTCTTCCATTCAGTGCGGCCAATGATGATATTCACGCATTGTGAGATCACATTCTTGGAAAGATATGTCAGTCTCTGGGTCGCAAACATCATGCCGATGCCGCGCTTTCGGCCCTTCTTAACCAGTTTTATTATAGCATTCAGGCATTTTGACTTGTTGAACCCTTTCTCAGGCACATATTCGTCTGCTTCATCAAAGACAAGGAGATAAGATATCTTCCTGGAAGTCTCCAGATCCAGGAATGCCTCGCAGAACAGCCCGACAAATTCCTGCATGTCTGCATCATCTGTTGTGCTGAAATCAAGGACCGCGCTTTTCTTCTCAGAGATTATCTTCTTTGCCAGCGTCTCAGGATCGCTTCCTTCTGTTATCCTCTCGATGCCGAGTCCGGAATACTCCCCTTCGAGATCGAAGATGATGATCGGGATCATGTCTTTGATCTCGCGGATCATCTTCTTGATTGTATAGCTCTTGCCGTATCCTGTTATCGAAGCCACAAGGGTCCTGTTAGCCACAAGCCCTTCGAATGATATCTTCTTTGTGTGCGTCACTTCAAGGTCTTTTGGTTCCGAAAAAACCCTCTCTTTCTTCTCCTTCTTGAAAAGGTCGAAAAATCCCATAGGATATCATTTTGTCAGGCTCTTTTTAAATATTATCACAGCTTCAGCTTGATTTGCAGTCTTCTGCTGATTATAAATAAATCCATGATTATCCATGGTATTGATTAAAGGGAATATAGCGCATATTAGTGTATTAAGCGTGGGTTCAGTGCCAATTTTAGTATCAATAATACTCAAAGGATTGAGATTTATATATGAAAATAAATGAAGAAAAACAAAACATTTATATACAAATCATTAACCACTGAGTAATAGTCTAAAGACGTTTTTCCCGAGGTTCTGATCCTCGAAGAGGGGTGGTATGATATTCATCAAATACTTGGCAAGGTGATAAAATGAGAAATAAGATTTTTTTGGGAGCAATCTTCATGATTTGCTTGCTGCTCACCATAGTCGCAGCCAGCGCAACAGCTCCCCAGGTCGCATTGATAAGTCCGGGGAACAATACCCGTGACATAGACGGCAATGTTCTGTTCCTTTTTTCAGCAGCAGATGATTCTAATCTGACAACATGCTCATTGTACACGAGCGCATCAGGCACATTCTCCCTTGAGCAGACCCAGACAATAAGCAAGCAGTCTGTGCAGGGAAATTTCACATCCCTTGGCTACGCGCCGGGGCTGTCATTCCAGTGGAATGTCCTGTGCACTGATGATTCAGGCAACCAGAGCTTTGCCCCTTCGAACAGGGCTCTCAAGATCAACTCAAATCCTGTCTTCACACTGACTTCCTTGCCGGCAGTGGCTGAGGACTCAGGAGCCCACACAATGAACCTTTCGCTGTATGCATCAGATGCTGATGGGGACTCTGTTGGTTTTGCCAAGACAACAGCTTGTGATTCTTCAATCGCTGCATTCTCTGTCTATCAGGGCATCCTGACATACACACCCCAGCCGGACATGTCCGGCTCCACATGGTGCAAGATAGCTTACACAGACAGCTTTGTTACTCTGGAAAAGAACCTGACACTGGAAGTCACTCCTGTCAATGATGCTCCTGAGCTCGCAATACCCTCACTGACAGTCGTTCAGGGCATGAGCGCTCAGGTTAATCTCTCATTGTACACCTCAGACGCAGAGAACGACCCGATAACTTATGCGGTTCTCAGCGAGAACACGGCCCAGGTCGATTGCTCTGTCAGCGGCAGTATCCTTGAGATAGAAGCTGCTGCTGGATTCCAGGGAACAGCTAAATGCGAGATAATGGCTTCTGACGGATCTGCAACAGACATCCAGAATGTCACGATAACATCCCAGCCTGCTGTCGAATCCATCTCTGTCGCAAAGGCAGACGGCCAGATAAAGACTGACGGCACAACCATATGGGTCAACACACCTATAACATTGACGATTGTCAACAGCGGGAATGTGCCGACCACAGCAACTGTGAATATCCCTGTCCTGAAGCTGGCTGCTGATCCAAGCAAGACCATCAGCGCTCTGAGCTATTCTCCTTCGCAGTCTGTTAGCCTTGCTGTCGGTGAGACAAAGCAGATAACTGCGACTGCAATGGGTATCCCTGCCGATAAGGACTTGGGCACTTACAGCGCTTCAATGAATGTTACTTATGGCGCTTCTGGCATCTACACTAACACGGTGTCTTATGTCGTCGCCCAGGCAACGACTTCGATGACAGTCGCTCCGGCAAGCGCATCCCATACAACTGGAGGTGCATTTTCAGGCAACTTCACGATAAAGAACACCGGGGATGTGACCATAACAGGCATTGAGATAAGCCAGCTGGCATTCAGCGGTTATAATATTGTCTTCACTCCTGCGAATATTGCATCTTTGGTTCATAATCAGGAGGTCACCGTCTCTTACAGCGGAACAGCGCCTTCCGGTGCAGGCTCAAAGACCGGCACTGTCTACATTGACTCAAATCAGATAAACAAGACTTTCAGCCTGACAGTCAGGCCTGAATCTAAGCTTAAGATTGTTGAAGTCGATGCCAAGGTGGGCAGCAAGACAGATGACAATCTCCAGGATGGTGCCACAATAGATCAGGAGGCCAAGCCCGGGGACAAGGTCGAGCTCAAGATAAATATTGAGAACCAGTTCACTGACAATGACGACGAGATAAAGGACATCATGGTAGAGGTCACTGTTGTTGACCTTGAGGATCTTGGGGATGATGACATTGAGATTGATGTGGATGAGTTCGATTTGAGCGGGGACCGTGACACTACAAAGACTGTGAGCTTCACTGTCCCTTACAGGGTCCTTGAAGGCAGTTATGAGATCAGGATCCATGTGGAAGGAGAAGATGAGGACGACAATGTCCATGAGGATGACTGGACCCTGAATCTTGAGGTCGAGAAGGACAGCAGCTCTGTGATCATCTCGAGCTTTTCTATTGAGGATGAGGAGCTCACATGCCAGAGGGACACTATCATCAAGGTCACAGCCACTAATATTGGCTCAGACACCGAGGACAAGGTCAAGCTTAACATAATCAGCTCCCCTCTTGGCCTGAATGAGGTCAAGAATTTTGAGCTTGATGATGACCCTGAGGATGATGACAGCGAGCAGACATTCTCATTCCCGATAAGCCTGGAAGATGATCTCCCGCCTGGGAATTATCAGATAATCATAAGGCTCTATGTCGACAATGACAAGGAGGATGAGGAGAGTCTTTTCCTGAATGTCAAGGCCTGCACAACAGGCAACGGCAATGACGATGATGACGATGGTACAGGAGACGATGACAATGGCACAGGAGATGATGATGGAGGATTTGATGTGGATGGCGATGATGATACCGGATCTGATTATGGTTATCCTCCGACATCAATAAAGGATTCGACTGGCTTCATGGATTCAGATTTGTATATCATACTTCTGATTGTCCTGAACGCGGTCTTTGTCGCTGTGCTCATCTGGCTGTTGGTCCTGTTCCTTGCCAAATAAGAGCTCTAATTTTTTTATTTTCTCTTTATTATGCTTTATTTTCTGGTTTGCTATTCCTGTTAATGACACGATTTGCGCATATGTATGATCCGTGCCCAGCGGAGTTTCCAGGAGATCGTTCCCGATAATCTCTCGACAATTGTCTTCGGAGACAATGACACTGCACCTGCCCTCTTTAGGCCTATGGAATTCGCTTTCTTGACCAGTCTGTCAGCTGCCGGGATTGATCTGCATGCGACATGCAGTATCAGCGGCTCCATCTTGAGCCATACTTCACAGGATGCGCCTCTGGATGCCTGCCAGACTTCATCGGCATGCACGGTCCATGCCTCTTGAACAGCCATTTCGATTCCTGCTTTGCTTCTTTCCTGTCAAGCAGCACTATCCTGCCTGCGCATGAGCTTGTGGTGTAATAGTCCGGATCAGAGTTTATGGCTGTGCACAGCCTTAGGATGCCTTCATCTATCCTTCCTTTGACTTGTCCTTCTTCGCCAGTGCCTGCTTCTTCTCATTGTCGAATGTCATCAGAGGCAATTATCGGCAATGATTTAATAAATCTTTTTGTGGTTCTGCCACTGCTGTGCCTGGTTTTCTCAATAGAAAGAGATATTACATAAGTCCGTAATGTTATATCCTGCACCAAAGGTGCAGGTCAGGAATTATCAGCCCGGTTTGCACAGCAAATCGGATAAAAATATTATTTCTCTTATGGTATATTTCAATATGTATTCACTGCATGGCAAAGAAGCCTGCAAAAGAACAGAAATTTTCAAAATATTTATAACCCAGACAACCAATCAAGGGATATGCACAAAAAAATCAAAGAGATATCTGATCTATATGATGAATTTGTGAGGGATCTTCTCAGGTCTGGAAAGCTCCCTGCATGGGATACTGGAGAGGGTTATTATAGCTCTTCAGAGACTGAGGATATGATCATGCTTTTCCAGAAGATAGACTGGTCGAAAGTGAGATCTTTCCTTGACTTGGGCTCTGGTGATGGCAAGTTAGCTCTCATGGCCTCTTTATTCACAGACTCTACCGGCATTGAGATTGACAAAGAGCTCCACAATAAGGCAGAAGAATTCAGAAGGAAGCTCAGGCTGAAGTGCACTTTTATCTGCGGCAATTATATGGAGCATGACATCTCAGGGTATGATTTGATCTTCCTCAATCCTGACAAGCCTTTCTATCGTGGACTCGAGGCAAAGATGAAGAAAGAACTGAAGGGAAAGCTCCTCGTCTACAGTCCCGTATATCACCCGCAGACTCTCAAGAAGACCAAGGAGTTCAACATAAACTCCAGGATCATCCCCCAGTATGAGAACAAGTGATTTTTCTACAGCCACAGGACGGTGGTTGCGGGATGGGCAGCCGACTGAATAAACCAGACCGCAGGTCAGTCAGAGAAAAGATGTTCTCAGAAAGAATGGATCAAAGAAAAATAATCAGCAATTCCCGCATCCGTATTTTGGTAGAGGGGTGGAATCCTGATAATCAAAATTAGGCGCATCTGTCCTTGATGCTTTGCTATACATCTGGAGAGGCGTAATTGTATGATACATATCTTTTGAAGGATTCACCGGCGTCTTCATATCACCTAATGGTATCAGAAGATAAGCTTGTTTTTGCTGCATGCCTGTATATCCCCCATAATTCTCTCCCATTGCCAGAAAAGCCACAGCTATCGGTTTTGGGAACAGGTCCTTCATCGGATCTCCGCCTGCTCTTAGTCCTGCGCCTATTGATTCTGCCATATAATGGTCATACATCGCTTTCTGAGGGTCTATCATTCTAATACCTCCTCGAGTTTCCGCTCATTCAGGCGGAAATCATATCCCTGCTCTTTCATCCCATCGATGTGCATCTGGATAAGTTGGTCGACTACCTGTTTCATCTTTGCTATCTGCTCCCTCTCTTTGATCAGCACTGATAGCGCCCCTTTGTGGAACGCCAGTTTCTCGTCCATCTTGCACCTGTGACTGTATTATCAGTATGAGGTATGGTGGATTTCAGGGTTTTTAAAGAAATTTAAGCTTTCATTTATGGATGTGGGACATAAATATCATGCCAGCCCGAGCTTCTTGACTTTCCTGTGCAGTGTCTCATATCGGAGCCCTATCCTTTTTGCTGCTATGGCGACATTGTAGATGCTCTCTTCAAGGGCTTTCTTGATATACGCTTTTTCCCATTCCTTCTCAGCCTCATCCAGGGGAAGCTGCTCCTCATGCAGCTCTTTCACTATGTCCTTGGAAAGCTCTGTCACATTCTTGTACATCTGATTGAGTTTTTCTGGGTGTATCACATTCTCATAATTCTTCAGCACATCGCCGATGATGTCAGTCACCATGATCTCCTTGACATAGCTCGGCTTGAGCATGTCATTCCTGATCTTGGCAACATTCAATCCTGTCTCTTTTATTATCCTGTGCACAGAACGCCTGTCTGTCCCTGCAATCTTAGCAGCCTCTGAGATGTTTCCGTATTTTGTCTGGAGTATCTTCTTAAGATATTCTTTCCTGAACAGCTTCTTCGCCCTCTTGAACGGTATCTCTGTGTTGATGTTGAACTGCGGCTTTGTCAGTTTTTCGCCTATGTCCTTGTTCAGTTCGTCTATCGTCACCCCGAGGATCTTCTGCGTCGCCTGCTCGACTATCGGCACTATGACATCAAGTTTCTTCTCGAGCTCTTTCTCGAGGTTCTCACTCTCCTTTTTTTCGTCATTCTCAGGCATATCATGACCTTTCTGTCACAGGTATTTTTAAGATTTCTTATTTTGGAGCTTTTCACTATTACACAAAAGTAAAAGTCTGGATGCAAGGTGATTACATGCTCTTTTTCCTTGTTTTCAACGTAATATTTTTAAATTGGGTTCCTTTTGATAGATGCCATGGAGTTCAAGCTTGAGAAAAAGGGGAAACCGACAAGTGACCTATATCCTAAGGAGGCCCTTGACATAGCCTATGACTTCTCGAAGAAGGCATATAAGGAGTTCGGCCGCTTCATCAGGGCCATAGTCCTTTTCGGCTCCACCACCAAGAAGCACAATGCTGGAGGGGATATTGATATCCTGATTGTCATCGATGACCTCTCTGTGAGCATAAAGCCAGAGGTTGTTGAGACCTATAGGATCATTGTCGAGAAGATAATCTCTGAGACAAGCGACAGGATCCATATAACATCTTTGAGATTCACGAGCTTCTGGGAATATGTGAGATCCGGCGATCCGATAGCGATCAATATCCTGCGGGATGGCATGGCTCTCCTTGATACAGGTTTCTTCAATCCGCTTCAGATACTCCTTTACCAGGGCAGGATAAGGCCGACTGCCGAATCCATCTATGTCTATTATGAGAAAGCCCCGCGCACTTTGTTCAATGCTAAGTGGCATCTTCTCCAGGCGACAATCGACCTCTACTGGGCTGTCATGGATGCAGCGCATGCTGTCCTCATGAAGCACGGCGAAGCCCCTCCGAGCCCGAGCCATATAGCTGACCTCATGGAAGAGAAGCTTGTGAGGTCAGGCATGATCAACGAGAAATATGCCAGGACTGTCAGGGAATTCTATAATCTCTCGAAGATGATCCAGCACCGTGAGATAAAGGACATCAGCGGTGAGGAATTCGACCGTTATTTCAAGGAAGCTGATGAGTTTGTCCAGCACATGCGTGAATTATTGGTATGATTTGTTATAGTTCTCATGATTCTCTGCCATATATATTGTTCATACCGGAAAATCTCAAGGAATTTGAAATTTTTTATCCTCTGCTGTACAGAGGTCATCAAATTGCAGACAAATTCGCACCTCGAATGCATGATTTGAAGTGAGACACGAGAATATCTGCAGAGCGAATTTGATTTATCACATCTAGTCCCTTGAGATTTACATCAGAACCGGTGAGCGAGGCAAAGCATTAAGCGAGTTAGCAGAAAAAAAGAGAATACACCTATCTAAGCGGACTTTGTTATGAAGTCATGCACAGTGAGATAGTATGGCATCACTGATTTCAGCTCCAGATACTCTTTTGTGGTATGATGACCTTTCCCTGATGGCCCGAAGTTGACTGCAGGTATGCCACGTTTATAGAAAAACCTTGTATCACTGCCTCCTGAGCTACGTATGAGTTTCACCCTCCGGCCGATCCTGCGTGTTGCTATCTTTCGCAGCTCCTGGACATGCTTGTTGCGAGGCTTTGTATCCAGGATGTCTGCCTCAAGCAGTTTCTTGTATCTTATCTTGTTCTTGCGCAGCACAGCCAACACTTTTTTGCTGTCAAAGTCTGGTGTTGTCCTTATGTCAAGTATCATCTCTGCTTTTGATGGCGTCACATTAGGAGGGTTCTGGCTGATGAAATTTGTGACATTCACTGTCGGCAGCCATTGATTATTATTTTTCGCCTGCGGTATCTCATCCATTATCTTCTGGTACTGCCTGATCAGTATGTCAATCGCATTTCTTCCCAGCCAAGGACGGGACCCATGGCTGGCCCTCCCATACGCCTTCAAAAGGACCTGCAGGCTCCCTTTATGCTTCACTTCAATATTGCCTTTGCTTGTCTCACCAGTCAGCCCGAAATCTGATCTATACCCTTTCCTGATGAGATACTTTGTTCCATCATGCCCGCCGATTTCCTCGTCTGCAACAACCATCAGCCCGATCCCTGGCTTCTTTTTCATCCTTGAGAAGTGCTTCATGAGGTGCATGAATATTGCCACTGCCCCTTTCATGTCAGAGCTTCCTCTGCCGAACAGCTTGCCTTCCTTGACCTCTGCATTGAATTGTGTACTCTGGCCTTCGACAACATCCATATGGCAGTTGAGTATCACTTTCTGCTTCTTGCGCTTGTTGAATGCGACCCACAGTATTGGCCTCTGCTTTGATTCGAATCTCTTCACGAAGAAATCTGGGCCTTCAAAGTATGATTGGATGAAGTCCATGCACTTCCCAAGCTCTTCTATCTTGTCTTCAGTGGTCCTGTATGATATGAGCTGGCTCGCCAACCCGACTATCTCTTTCAGTGTCTCCTTATCGTCGATGTGATCGCTCATAGTTCCAGACCCTCGACTGTCTTCCTTGTCTTATAGACTTCCTTGAGGAGCCTTGTGGTGCTGTCCAGCATCACATCTGAGCACACATCATTAGGTATCTTGTCCTTCTTCCCGAATCCTTTTTTCTTGAATTTCGCTATCAGCACATCAGACACTGTCTTCTTCCTGTCGACAATAGAGGATAAGGACTTTACCGCAGGATAATATTCCTTATCAGTGAATCTCCTGGCCATGCTCATGAATCTCTTGCTGTAATTATATATCTCTTTGGAGTCAAATCCCTCATATGCGCTGAGGTACTGCAATGTCTTCCTGACATGCGTGTGCGGCGGGATATAGATCTTCTCTCCCTCTATCCTGAAAGGCTCTTCAATCCCGATATCAGAAGGGATGACATCATAGTTGTAGAGATTCACTGCACGATTTATGAACTTGAGCAGCACTGTTGCAGCTGTCACATACTTCGGATGATTGACATCCATTGATCTCAGCTCCATCGTCCCTATCTTGTTCACACGTACAGAATGCCATGAATATTGGAGTATCTTACCATATCTATAGACAAGATTTGGGCTGAGTCCTGCCTTGACAAGCAGGGATTTCACCGAGCTGTGCCTGTTCTCTATGACTTGGAGGAGATCTGTTAGTGTATGTTTATAGATGGGGAGCCCGGCCAGCTTCGGAGCTGTTGAATATATGCCTTGGAACGGGAAAACTCTGCCTGTCCTCTGGATGAGAACTCTTGTGTCTTTTGCAACATATCTGCCATCAAGATAAGGGGAGCTCTGCATCAATGTGACCATTGCAGGATCCATCGATATCGCGAGATTATAGCTGTTCAGCATGTTCTGCGCTGCTCGTGACCTGAATAGCCTCTTTGGGAATCTCTTTTTCCAGTCAAATATCCCTTTCGGCAATGTGTAATGGAAGTGGAATGCAGCTGTCTTTCCTGCCATCTCATACTTGCTCTTGCCCCCGAATATCAGTCTCTCTTGCAGGGCATACCATTTCTTATGTCTCATCTTGGGATGATAAGAGAGCGGTGGCACAGAAAGGGGATAGATCAGGTTATCATGCATTGCAGCCACATCGATCAGAAGCTGTATATTGTCTAGGTAATCAACGCAGGTATTCTTGACCTTGACTGAAGGGTATGCACCAAGCTCGACCATTGAGGTTGCGCATTCCTTCACCACAGTGGCATCTTTCTTATGCGCTTTGCAGTCTGCAATTATCTTGTCGCTGTCATTTGATATCCTTCCATCCATGTCAAGAAGGATGTGCTCGACCTCTAGGCCTGTGAGCAGCTTCTTTGTTGTCTTCTTTTTCATATGGAGAACGTGGAGATCCTATCTTTTTTAACTTTTTCGGCGTTTATTCCATGCGGACGCCAGACCACAGTGTCCAGTCCTCTGACGGGGAATAGCCCCCGAACACATAGTATGGCGTCTGAGGTCTTCCGAAATAGCTCTGGTAGACATCTGTCCATCCTCTCGGGCCTCCGCCCATCATCGATGGCGGCCTCATGCTGGGTCCTGTGAAGATTGGGCTCCCTAATGCTTCCCATGTCTTTGTGAGTATCCTGTCTGCTGGCTGCTCTTCATGGCCTTCGGATATTATAGTGCCTGCGAAGCCTTTCTGCTTCAGCTTCTTGAGCGCATCCACGACAGGAAGTGTTCCTTGCCCTGCCGGGAGGTGATGATGGCCTGCGCCCATCGCATCGACGAGATGGACATGCCCGATCACTCCTGATTCCTGGAGCATCTCGACCTGTTCCAGATACCATTTGTCGAATCTCTTGTTGTACTGCTCTATGCTCTCCCCTTGGTTCCTGACAAAGTGCTTTTTCCACATGCCCAGGTGCTGCGTGTCGAATGTCGCCTGGATATGGTCTGTGGCCCTCTTGTATGCCTCTCCCGGGCTCATGCCCCTTTTGTTCATGAGCTCCTCTGCCATTGCCTTTCGTCCTGCGAGTACCAGCTCTTTCAGCTCTTCAGGATGGCTGCCATATCCCATCTCAGGGAATATGTTCTCCGGAGCCACAAATATCGGTCGCGGAAGCTGTTTCTCTTTTGTCACATCCATTGCATGGATGCCGCTCTCGACCATGGATTTTATGCTCTGCTTCATGGCATATTTTCCTATGGATTCTGCATGCTCCCTCAGTATCTTCTGCTCTTCTGCTGACTGCATCTGACCAGTCACCATCTCGCGGTTTGCGCGGATGTTGTCCCTGAGGTCCTGGAGTGCATCGTCGATTATCTGTGTTGTCATCTTATATTCAGGAGGGAGGAGCTCTCCGCCTGGTATGTATCCTCTAAGCCCGCTGGCCTGCCTGAGTAGGAGGTCTTTCTCTTCTTCTGGCAACCCTGCTTCGATCCGCTCATACATCTTCCTTAGCTTCTTCAGCTTCTCTATCCCCTCAAAATACTTGTCTGTCCTCAGTGCATACTGCAGTGCCCAGCCCCTTGCAACTCTCTCCTGTGTCTCGGTCGTCGCTATAAGGAACGCCTCTTCAGGTGTCTTATATGCGATAGGGTCCTGGACCTTGAGCTGCTCCACAGTTATCCCTCTTCTGCTTGCTTCCAGCTTGTTCCTCTCATCAGCCTCCTTGACAAAGTCATCCCAGGTCATCTGCTTTACATCGAACATGCCTGTCTCCTTGTTGTAGACAGGCACTCTCTGCTCGAACTGCAGCTTGTGGCCTTCATAATCCACATAATCCCCCGGATCCACGTGGATTTTGTCCCCTTTCTTGATGCCCAGCTCAGGATTGTCGACGTCAGACACATAGTCATATCCCTTGTCTGACCTGTTCCAGTCTGCTCGCGCAACTATCTGGTTCTTCCTGACCTGTGTTAGTATCTGTCCTGTCCTGTTGTCGACAATGGGTATTATGGCCCTCTCAGCCTCTTCTGCATATCCGAGGAACTGGCCCTTGTTCCACTCTGCTTCTGAGATGGGCCTCTGCCATTCTCCTGTATGGACAACTACAGCCCCTCCTTGCGCCACATCTGCAGCGAAGTCAATTGCCTTCTTGATCTCCTCGACCTGTGTCTTCCTCTGCTGGTCTGAGAACCCCTGCTGCGGTCCTGCGTATCCTGAGAGGTTTCCGATGTTTGTCGGCGCATGGACACTCGTGAAGGTTATCTCATTGGCCTGTGCCATCTCGCGGAGCTCTTCTCTCGCTTCTGTCCCGTAGGATTCTGCCCCGACTGCCCTGTCTGATCCTTCCATCTGTGTGGCGAGCTCCACCATGCCTGCTCCCATCCTTATCGCAGACTGCACGCTCTGCCTGAATGTGCCGAACTGCCTCCCTTCTGTGACGCTCATCCCTACCTGGTTGATGTCATAGACAGGTTCCTTGAACGGCGTGATCTCACCTGACTGCGCTGCCCTGAGGCTGTAGTCCATCATCGCCTGTTTCTTCGGCTCGAATGCGCTGTAATATCCCCTGTCCATTGCGCTGTAGTATCCGCTGTCGAAAATCATTTCATTCCGCTCTTCATTGCTTGTATTTCCTTATGTTGTCCACGATGCTCTGGCTGACATTGACCTGTTCCTGCACATCGCTTGACAATGACCTGTATCTTGCTATTTTTTCCAGGTTCTTCTCTATCGCATAAAATTCCTCTACATCCTTTGATGACCAGCTGTCGGCATATTTGAGCCTGTTGAGCTCATACTGCGCCCCCTGGACCCATTCCTGGGGAGGCTTTGAACCCATGTCTTTGATGAATGAATAGGTCTGGGATGGTCCGGCAGTGAGTTCAGCCGGTGTCTGGTACTGCCTTTGCTCTCCTTCGGGCGCCGGGGCCTCTGCAACTTTTTTCTCGAGATCATTCTCTGCCTCAAAGAGCCTGTCCACATCCACTCTTATCGGAGCAGGCATCTCGACTCTCTGGGTGAGCTTGGTTATCCTCTGCTCATCCTCTATCTCGCGGATTGAGTCGCTTATCAGCTTCTCTGCCTCGGTGAGCTCCTTCTTTCTTGTCTCCTCAAGCTTCCTTAGCTTCTCTATCCTCTCTCTCGGGCTGAGCTTCCGTATCTCGTCTATCTCGTCTTTTGCCATGATTCTTTACCAGGATAGCATCCCGTTGTGCTTCTTGAAGTTCTTGTAGCATTGGTAGGTCTGTGTCCTGATCGTCTTGGTGATCTTGGCTGACGCTTTGCCTTTGAGGTATTTCTGCTTTGATGATTCGGCAGGTGCATCGCTCTTCGGCGCAGGCCCTTTGAATATGGACACGAACGGGTCAAGTATCCCTCTTACTATGGTCTGTTCGACTGGCTTCTTCTCTGCTTTCTTGGCCCTGGCCTCTTCCGCTGATCCCAGATTCTCGCCTGATTCCACGAGGTATCCTCTCAGGTCCTCTCCCAGCGACTCCATGGCTGCCTTGACTGACTGGTCTATGGAGACAAGCAGGTCCAGGTTCTCCTCATTCCTGTATTTTATGTAGTTCTTTATCTGCTTGTCTTCCCACACATATCCTCTCCAGACTATCTCCAGCCTTCCGACATGTATCGGGCCCTTGTGGGCGTATGAATCCTTCTGGAAGTCCAGCTTCGGCTGTGACCTGAAATGGAAGTTGAGCAGTATCACCGCATTCAGCCCCTGGCTTTCCTTCCTGTGGGCGAGCAGCTCTACCTCGACGACATTTCCCTCGAATGCACCGATGAGGTCTACGCTGTTTATGTGGTCTTCGAACATGGTGAGCCTCCTGACATTCCTCAGGTATGGCTTGACCCAGCTCATGTACATGTTTATGACATCGAAATGCTGCCTGAGATATTTCAGGGTGAATTTCCTCCTGTTCTCGAGCTCATTCTGGGTCGCTTCCCTCCATGTTATGTATGAGAAAAGCTTCCTCTTGAGGACTTCCTTTATCTTCCTGTTGAATTTCAGAGCATCGATAACTTCATTTACCTCTTTGTGGGCCTTCGGGTGGACTGAGAAGAACAGGTCTGGCAGTGTGGCGAATCCGACCTGGGATGACATGCCGTAGACTGATGCCGGGTTCTTTGTCCCGCCTTCCACAAGGTCTATCCATACCCCTTTGAGGGATATCTCTGCTGCCTCATCTCCGGTCAGGCTTCGCTTGTAGTATATCAGCTTCTCGTCGAGGACTCTCAGCTCCCTCACAAGCTGGAACAGCTCTTTTACCATCTTGCCTATCAGGCCGAGGTAGTTGCTTATCTGGCTCTGCTGGAGCTGCAGCCTCTGTTGCGCTGCTCCCCAGAATGAGCTGTGCTCTGATGCTGCATATATGTCCATGACCTTGGTCATGTAGGCGAAGTCCTGGTCATATCTCAGCTGGTGTATTATCCAGTAATAATGCTCCTCGAGTGATAGGTTGTCCTCTTCGAATATTATATTGAGCCGCCCGGCCGGCTGCGGATAGCTTGTAGGCTCTTTCTTGCCTTTCCTCGACTTCTGTATCATCTCCACATCCCCCAGTCCGAGCTCCTCGAATTTATTCTTCAGGACCTCCTGGTTCGGTATTGATGATGGCACGGGTAGCGGGCTCATTTTTCCTCTTTTTTTCCTTGTTTGGTATGTCTGTCTTCAGTTTCTGTGTATTTAAATATTTGCGCTGTTTTTCACACGCAAAGCCTGTTGATTACTGCAAAGTGAAAATTATTCCTGTTTTTTCTGGTTATTCTGCGTAATGGTTATTCTGTGTACTCTGGTTATTCTTTGTATTGAATATTCTTTGTATTGAATATTATTTTTATTGTTTATTCTTTGTATATCAGCACTGTGAAACCGACTCTCTGGACAAGCTGTGCTCCTGTCTTTGCGCAGATCTCATCTGCCATCATGTCCTTGATCCCGGTGCCCTTGTCTTCGATGAGCGCCTTCAGCATCTTGATCTTGACCAGCTTCCTCTTCTGCAGGTGCTTCTTTATCTCTATTACCTGCATATCTGTAAGCCCGTTCTTGCCTATCCGGACTATAGGCTTGAGAGTCTGGCCTTTTGATTTGAGCTCTTTGATATCCATTTTTCATCTGCACCTTTGCCATGATGATGTTATTTTTGTGTGAAGAGGCATGGGTCTGGCCTTCATAATATCATCCTGTATTCGTCTATGTAATCCTCGAATCCCTGGGATTTCCAGAATTCCTTTGATGGGTTGTTGCCTGTGTATATCATCACTTTCACCCACTTTATTTTCTTCTTCTTGAACCAGTCCAATATCGCATTTGACAGCTCTGTGCCTGTGCCTGTCCCCCGGTATGCCCCTTTTACATATAGGTCCCCGATTATGCCCATCCTCCTGAGCTTGAATATCGGCGGCGTGCTCTCCACCCATCCGCTGACGAAACCTATGACCCTCCTGTCTGCCTCAGCGACATAGAACTTGAAATCCTTGTTGAAGAAGCTCATCTTGTTGTATATGTTGTCGTACATCCTCGCTTTCCTGTCTTTCGCGAGCAGGTTGTCTATCCTCGACTCGTACTTGAACAGCTCTGATTTCAGCTTTATTATCATGCTGAGGTCATTTTTGTCTGCTTCGCGTATGCTTAGTTCCGCTCTTCCCATTGGTCTCATCTCACATCGCAGCTTCCTGGAGGCAGTGCCCTTATGATCTCGTCAAGGTCTCCGCCGATCCTCTTCTTTATTATCTTGGCTGCATCGCTTGGTTTCATGCCACCCTGGATGATGTGCACCTGACTATCGCAGTATCTTGACACCTGCCCCATCCTGCCGGAGATTATCTTCCCCTTGAATTCACCTATATCCTCATCAGCAAGCTTGCCCTTGCTTATCACGCCGATGAAGCATTCCAGGCTCGCATTCACATTCTGCCTTTTGCCGTAGACCATGAAGCTTCCTTTGCTCATGTATTCGCCTGCTTTCGCTTCCTTGGTGACCTGGCTTGGCGCCACATGGAACACTTCCAGGCTCCCGAGCCCCATCCTCCATGCCCTTGAGTTTGTGGCTGTGAATGCGGCTGCCTCGGCTATGGATGGCTCTGATGCCTTTTTCTTGTGGGTCTTTATGACAGTGAACGGGCTTCCTGAGAGCGACGCGTGGAAGACGACATCATCTGGTTCTGTGTGCTTCTTTATCAGGATCTCGTTTGTGGTTGCATCCCTTCCTGCGATTATGAGGTATCCGTCTGTGGTCAGGCTCCACCTGAATTTCTCGAACCACTTCCTCTCTGTCTTCAGGACCTTTCTGCCCATCTCTTTCTTCTCCTGCTCCTTCTTCTCCTCGGTCTTGTATCTTCCCTCGAATTTCCTGATGGCCTCTTCAGCGCCTGCGATCTTCTTCTTTGATTTCTTTGCCTTCTCAAAATATGCTGTTGCGTTCTCTTCCACTGTTTTGGTGATATCTAGTGTTATTTTCATTTTAGGAGCTGGAGTGATCTGCGGATCTTGGGCAATCAGCCCGGGATCATGATGGTCTATATGATGATGGATTACAGTATCCCCTGTGATATGCTGATGGTCACGAATGCCACTGTCATGAGCACCAGCGAGTGCTTGAGCCCGGATGCGAACTCTCCCTCCGCCATCTTGCCCAGGACTATGCCTGCAAAGAATCCCTGTATGAGTGATATCATCATGAGTATCCCGTATAGGCTCATGCCCCATGCGACCACAGATGAGATGAATGCTGTCGGTGTGGTGAGTTCTATGGAGACTTTCTGCGTCAGCGAGCTGGAGGCTGCAACACCTTCGAAGCCTTCTCCTCCAGCCACAAAACCTAACCCTTCCCCGCCCATTATGGCAGGTATCACGATGTTCTGGACCACTATCATGGTGGCAAGGAATACGAAGAATATTATGTAGCTCTGCACTATCTGGCTCTGCACTGTGGCTTTTCGCCTGTCTTTTATCTCTTTTATCTTGAGGAGAGATTCTGTTATGGTGTTGAGGACATCCTCCATGTTTCCGCCGGATTCCTCTGCCTCGATGACTGTGGATATCGCCCTCTTGATCACAGTGCTCCTTGTTGAATTGGAGAACCTGATCAATGAATCATGTACTGAAAGCCCCCATTCTATCTGGTTTGCCATCTTCCTTATGTATGGCGTCAGTTTTCCGTAATCCCTCTTGGAGATGTGAGTGATGGCTTTTGAGAAGGGCATGCCTGACTTGACAGCTGCCACGAGGTTCCTTACGAAGTCAGGGAAGCTCCTCTCGACATCCTTCAGCCTCTGCTTCTCGACGAAATAGTCCAGCCATTTCAGAGACCATGCCAACAAGAATGATATCACTATGATGGGCAGGAACCAGGGCGTGTCATACAGGAAGAGGAAGTCCATGAGTATCAGGGCCATGGCTATTATTATCATCACGATGTACTTTTTCTTCATCTCTTCTTTCGGCATATTAGACACCTGGTTGGCTTAGTGAGAAGAATACGATGAACATGAGATTCAGCACTGGTATGAGCACATAGGTCCCGAGAGCTATCATCACATTGGCATCGAAGCCTAGCACCTTCCCTCCGAGCATGCTCACCAGCGTGAGTGTGACGATGAAGAAGAGCGGTGCTGCCAGCAGTATCCCTGTGTATATGTCTGAGGCAGTCGAGATTATCTCGTTGTATTTCTGCCTTGTTATCTCATAGTTTGTCATCTGCTCCTCTGATTCCTGCCTGAGGTAGTTCAGTATGTCTCCTCCTGACTCTATCGTGCTCACGAATCCTTCGAAGAATTCCCTGAGTGCCCTGCTTGGCGTTGTGGAGCTGACTGATTTCATTGCTGTGAGCAGGTCATAGCCGAGCAGGTCTGTGAATTCCACGATCTTTGAGAACTCCACGCTTATCTCGCCGTATTCCTCGCTCTCTGAGATTAGCCTGAACATCCTTATCGGGGGCACGCCTGATGTGGCCACAGCGCTTACGTGGTTGATTGCAAACGGGAGGTTCTTCTCTATATTGTGCCTTCTCCCCTTGAGCTTGATTCCTGGGTATGCGTAGAAGCTGAAGAACACTATCCCAGTGGTCAGTATCGTCATCACCACAGACTTGACCAGTATCATGAGAGGGTTGTTGCCTGTGATCGTGAATAGGAAAGAATATGCTGGGACTGAGATGATGAAGGAGAGTGTGGATAAGAATATCATTATGTTCGTGTATGTGTTGGACAGTATGTTCATGTTGGAGAGCCTTATTGAGCTGTAGAGGTTCCTGAATGTGTCAGGGAAATTCTCCAGGAGGTATGATGTTATCTTCTTGATGGTTATTGTGGAGATGTAGCCGAGTTTCGAGGGCTGGTGTATCTTGAGCAGCTCCTTGTTCTCTATCACATGCTCTATCTGCCTGGCCTCTTCGAGTATGAGCGTGTCCTTCAGCCCGTAGTCCTCGATCTCCAGCTTCTCTTCAGGCAGCCAGGACTTGAACTCTTCTTCTCCTTTTCCCTGCTTCTTCTTCGAGATGAACTTCTTGAGGATATACCTGAAGTAGGATCTGTCCCAGAGGGTCCCGAAGAGAGTGACCTGATCGGGTTTGGAGTATTCTGTGTTCTTTGGCATTGAGGCGTAATGTGCGGCCTTCTCAGGATCAGGTGTCCTTGCCTTCTCCAGTATCTTCCTTGCTGCGCTGTCCTTGTGCACATAGACCGGCTCTTCTTCTTCTGAATGGACTGCCACATAATCCCTGATTTTTTGCGGGGCAGCCGCAGGCCTTTCATGGATCTCTTCCCTTTTCACAATGCGCTTTATCTTTTCGAATGTCTTGGGAGCGACCTTCACTTCAGCCTCTGCCTTGTGCGGCTTGGGCTCCTCTGATTTAGGCATCCTCTCCCTGGAGAAGACCGGTTTCTGGAAGACTGTCCTCTTTGTAGGCTTCCTTGCAGGCTCATGTTTCTTGATCTCGCTCAGTGGCACCTCTTTCAGAGGCCCGGTGAGCTGTTTCCCTCTCATGACGACTGGTGCCGGCAGCTTGGACATTATCTCCTCTGATTCCTTGCTTATCCCGGCCTCCATCATATCCTTCGATACCATGTAAGCCATCTGTGAGTTCAGCGCCCTGGCTTCTGCTATCAGGGAGTTTATGGTCGAGGTATAGTATCCCTGCCAGTATCTCTTCGGATTCCCCCTTAGGAGGTGCTTGAGCCTGAACGTGTATGTCTCATGGTCTATGGATTTTTCCTGATACTCATTGAATATCCTCTTCTGCTCGAGCTCTATCCTGTTCCTGAGAGTCATGTGCTGCTCTATCTCGTCTGACAGTTCCAGTATCCTGCGCGCAATCTCTCTTAGGTCATTGTTCATGGTATCATTCGTGTCCTGTTGTGGTTATCTTCTTTTTTAATGGTCTTCTGCAATGGTCTTCCGCAATGGTCTTTTGCGATGGTCTTCCCATCTTATTATCTTATCATTCTTTTGAGATTGATCTCGTTCTCGTATATTATCCTGAGCAGCTTGTCCTTAGCGAACCTTATTTTCGCATGTGTCGGCAGGCTTGAATCACGCGGTGATTTCTCAAGTATGTCTAGAAGTCTCATGACCTGCTGTGTATTCTGCCGTATTTTTTCCAGATGTGCCATGATAACACGCTATAATTTCTTCAGCCTGTCACTGAGGTCCTGAAGCTTTCGTGCAATCTCATTCAATCTCTCCTCTTCATCTGAGAGCTTCCTTATCAGTTCTGGATAGGCCATGCTTGGCCTTGCTTCGGCTGCTCTGGAAGGTGACTGAACTTGATGCCCCTGGGCTTCAGGCTGCTGGTTTTGCCGGATGTTCTCTCGCTCGGCTGCCTCTCTTTCTATGACGACATGATGCTGCCCGGATTGCTGCCCGGATTGCTCTGCATGCCCGGTAAAGGATCCCCTTTCATCATATTCCTTGCCTGTGAACCCATCCATAGGCATGATTTCCTCTTCTTTGATGTCCAGCTGCTGCAGCACCAATGAAGGGTTCTTGTAGTACAGGTTGATCATCTTGGTGAATTCCTTGAAATTGATTATGTGCCTCTTCAGCATCCTGCCGAGGACTTCTGCCCTGATGGCCATCTCCTTGGACAGCTTCTCGACAGGTATCCCTGATCTCTCTGTTATCCTGTTCAGGACCACTGAGGCATTGCTGAATCCGAAAGTGTCATTTGCGGGGTCCCATTCGACAAACGTGTTGTATTTGACCTCACCGTTTGGTTTCACGTCAATTATCTCATTCAGCTGGGTCATCCTCCTGAAGTTCTTCTCCCTGCCCTTGACATGCGTGGTCACGCAGACTATGTCGAGTGATTTTACCAGTGATGCGCTGAGGTTTATCGGCGGTGTCTGGAGCCTCTGTGTCAGTGTCTCCACAGATGCTGCGTGGAATGTTCCGAAAGAGGGGTGTCCTGATGCCATCCCCTGGAACAGGACCGACGCTTCCTGCCCCCTGATCTCTCCGACTATCACATAGTCAGGGTTCTGCCTGAAGCTCTCCTTGAGCAGGTCGAATAATGATACGCCGCCGTATGTCTCTCCGAGTATGTTCGGTATGCCGTATCCCAGCCTCACGACTGCAGGGAGCCAGTTCTCGTGCGCCAGGTTTATCTCTCTTGTGTCCTCTATGGAGCAGACCCTCGATTCTGGGGGTATGAAATACATGAATGAGTTGAGGAAGGTCGTCTTTCCCGATCCTGTCTCTCCGACCACGATTATGTTGAACTTGTGCTCTATTGCGAGCCAGATGTATGCGAAGACAAGCGGCGTCGATGTGCCGTAGTTTATCAGGTGTATGGGAGTCCATGGGTTCTTCGTGAATTTCCTTATCGTGAATGTGGGCCCTCTTGTTGTCACATCCTCGGAATATGTGGCATTCACCCTGGACCCGTCTGGCAGTGTGCCGTCGAGCAGGGGCCTTGCGAAGCTCACATACCTTCCGCATTTCTGCGCAAGCTTCTCCACGAAATTTGTGGCCTCGTCAAGTGTCTGGAGGGTGACATTTGTCCTGATGTTCTCATATTTCCTGTGGACTATGTATATCGGCGTCTTTATTCCGTTGCACTCTATGTCCTCTATGAAGTAATCCTTGAGCAATGGCTCGATGAGGTTGAGCCCGACATAGTCCCTGTAGATGTAGTACATGGCCTTGAGGTATGTCTTTTTGGTCACTTTCGTGCCGAGCTCTGTGAGTATTGACTGCACATTCTTCTCCAGATAGGATATGACCTTGTGCTCCATCAGGGAGTTGATGAAGCTCACGTTTATCATCTCCTCGAGGGCGAGCTTGATGAGTTTCAGGAGCTGCTGTTCTGTGTCGCTCAGCTGGGGCTCCTCCACCTCGTATAAGAGCTCGTTCTGCGTATTGTCCCAGTAGATGTGGGCATATGCATATGGCGCTATGAGGGGATATCTTATGTCTATCTCTTTCTTGTTCTCGAAAGGAGGTATGGAGATGAGCTTTGGCCTTAGGTCAATCTTGAAGAATGTGTGGAAAGTCTGTATCCCTTCTTCTTTCTTCTTCTCCTTGGATGTTATTATCATCTCTGCTGCTTTGGGGCCTACCTGCTGTTCCAGTTCCTCCTGCTCTTTCGGTTTCTTGTCCTTGAAGAGGATTTTGCTCACCTCATTGCATCACAGCCTTGACCCTGACGAAATCCGTGTTCGATTCGAGTGTGAATGAGAGCTCGTATTGTTTTGTGGCATTTTCGTCTGTTGGATCGTCTGTGGTGTTGATGAACGCTGTCACAGTGGCCTCTGCCAGCGTGTCTCCTATCTCTGATATCCGCACATATCCGTTGCCTTCCCCGAACTGTTCTTCTCCCAGTATGTAGAAGTCGAATTCCCCGTCAGTCTTCTCTCCTGTCGGCAGGTACTCGGCATATTCTATCAGGTCTGATGTGTTCAGGCTTCCCCATTCCTCCTGGGATCCGATTTTCCTGAAGGCGAACTTCACATTGCTGTTCTCCATGAAGTAATGCGTCCCGTTCTCCCATGTCTCGACATCTGCGCAGGATAATATCCTCAGGTTGCCCAGCCTTATCTCTGATCTTGGCTCTATTATCTCTGCATCTGTCTCCATGGTCCATTTGAGCACATCATTCTCCACGCTCAGCTCACCTGCCCTTATCTCCAGAGGTATGGCCCTCTGGGTTCCGACCTCTGCCTGGGCCACCTCTATGATGTGCTGGTCCAGGTTGATGAAGTTGTCCCTTGTTCGGGTGAATGTTGCTTTGTCGCTCATCTTGCTGAGCAGGGGCAGACCTCCTTCAAGTATCAGCACTACGACTACTGCTGTGATCAGCAGGTACAGTACAGCTGATACCCAGATCTGTCCTTTCTTCATTGCCTTAGCAGTATTTCCAGTATCTCACATCGATATAATTGTCAGTGCAGACCACAGGCTTATCGATGTCAGATGTCTTCACCATCGCATAGATCCTTAAAAAATCAAGCTCAGTGATATCGTGGGCCTCTGAAACAAGAGCTAGACTATCGCATCCTTCTGGGAGGTCTGCATCAAAATCCAAGGGTATGCTTATTTTTAGTGCTCCTCCGGTATCAACTTCTTCTATATGGGGCAGGTCGCATACATTCCCGTCATTATCTACAAACCTTACCTTGAATCCTTCCAGTTTCTTGTACTGTCCGTTTTCGACTGTGAAGGTCACATTCCACACATTCTCTGTAGAGTTGTCTATGCAGAATTTTGTATCGCCATCTATCTGCATGAAATTCCATTTCACATCCTGTCCGCAGGCTATCTCGCCGGCTGTCCTCTCTTCGGCTCCGCCGACCTGTTCTTTTACATATCTGTTTACCCAGTTCATGATGAGCGCTCCCACTACAACAGTCAGCACCATGAGGAGCACTGCTGCGATGAGCGGGGACACACCACGCTTGTTCATCCTTTGTTTTGTTTTCATTCTCTCATTCACCTCGTTATTGATATTATTTTGATATTATGATATTTCATCATCTGCAGGGCAGGAAATCACCCTGCTCTATGGTGAGCGCCTTTTCCTTGCAGATTATGTCCTCATCATTTATCTTGACAATGGGGCTGAGTTTTATCTGCAATAGGTCATCATTGAGTATTATGTGGTTGTAGGTGTAGTTGATGTGTTTAACTCCTGCTTTCGGTATCCCGCTGTCAGGCAGTGTTATCACATCTATATTGTCTGATTCATCCACGATTATCATGTGCAGCCCTTGTATGTCCACATTCGGCCCGTTCTCCACCATGAGATCCAGGAGATGCTCTGTGCTGTTGATGCATATCTTCTTCCTCCCGTTGACTTCATAGAGCCTTATGCCGACATCGAGCTTGCATTTGTATTGTGTCTCTGTTGTGATGTCTGTCCTCTCTATGCTGCTTTTCGTGTACTGCCTTCCCCAGTTCATGACTATCGCGCCTAGTGCTATTGCGAATGCTATGAGAAGTACTGTTGCTATCAGCGGGCTGATTCCTCTTTTTTTCATGTTTTGCATATTGGCACCCTATCTGCAGCTGGCTTCCTTGCTCATGTTCTTTGACACGAGCCTGTTCCTGCATATTATGACCTCGCCTGCTGTCCTGTCGATATAGACAGGTATGGCCTCGAGGGTTATGATTGTGTCATTGGCCTTCTCGAAGTGCACTGATTTCGTGAGGCTGGGCTTGATGGTCTCATTGATTTCTGTGATATCAGGCGGCGATTCATTGTAGTATTTCCTGAATATGATCTGGTCTATGCGCAGGTTGTTCCTATTTGTTATCTGGGTTTCTATGCTCGAGCTGTTCTTGCATATCGCGTGGTCCATGCTTATTGATATCTGCTCACACCTGTCTGAGTCGAACACCCTTTTCTGTGCTCCTGTGAGAGCTTCTCTTGAATAGTTCTTCATCCATGTCATCATCAGCGCGCTCAGGCCGATGATCATTGCCATGAGGAGTATCCATGAAAGCCAGATTTCTATGCCTCTTTTGTTCATGGGTCTCATGTGTACCAATTTGAGGTTCCTCTGCAGTCCCCATTATTATATATAGGTCTGCTACAAATTACTATACTATTTTCGTATATAGGTATATAAATTTTTTGTATTATTCCACTTTTTTGTGACATTTTTGACCTTTTTTTCATTTTTAAGATGGATTATTTCTGCTTATCATTCATATTTGATTATTTTCTGTGCTTCTTCGCTTCCTGATGTCTTTAATTTTACATAAACAAGATTTTTACCATCAATTTTTCCTTTTTTCTGGAATATAAGGTCAAATCTTCCTGTATATAACTTAAGGTCATCTGATTGAAGCACGATATCCTCATATTTCAGCAGTGTCGTCATTGGGCAGATGTTCTGGTCAAGGGGAAGCCCGAATGATGGATATGGAAGGTCCATGAAGCTTTTGTCCATGAGATAGCTGGCACGCTTGATTATGTTCGAATTCGGGTTGCTCATTAGTATGAATGAATTGTCAAGGCCATCTGTCTCTATTCGTATGTTTTTACCTTCTGGTTTGCCTGCTGCATCCTGGGTCTCGCTTGCCAACCCGACCTGGTATCCGCTGTATTTCAGGACAGCTATCTGCCCGCAGGGTTCCTCAGTGCATGGCGGCAGTGGTGTCCCTTGAATTATGGAACTGTATCCTATGTTCAGCTTAAGCACCTGGAGTTCGCTGATCCCGCAATGCTCATTTTCTGATGGATCATAATTCACAGTCTCAGTGCCGGGATATGACACAGTGATTTCAAGTTCTCCCTCTTCTTCAGGCATGCTGAATCTCAGCATGTAAAGGCCGAGCCCAAGGTCAGTCACTTTCACAGGCACTGCCTGCCCGTTGATAGCTACATTGAAACTCTTCAGGCCTCCGAGCCCGACATTCTCTCCATTGTAGAACGCAGTCACATTTATCATGATCTCCAGGGACTGTCCGGTGTAGTAATCGCCCTCGCTGTCCGGGCAGAATACTGTTATGTCTGTCGGCGAAGCATCAGGCATTATCGTGAAATTTGTTTTTTCTGTATCATTGTACATGCCCACATAGTCTGTGCAGTTGACCTGGTATTCATAGCTCCCCTGCTCAAGGAAAAGCTTGTCCCTGTGGTCCCTGTTCCCTGTTATGCTGAATGGGGTGAGATTCTCCTCATCAGGCTCGATCTGCCTGAACTCGCAGATCGCAGGTTCGTTTGTTGTGACCCAGAATTCCGGGTTCTCGTCCACAACAAGGCCGCGCGGTGTTATTATCGTCACAGCAGGCGGGCCTTTGTAGATGTCGATGTTCACCCTGAAATGCGCTGTGCCTCCCCAGTTTCCTGCCTTGTCCTGCGTCTTTATGTGGAAATACCATATCCCGTTCCTTAGTGTGTATGTGGCATTCCTCTTCTTGTCATATTCCCCCTGCTGGCCTTCATGGATATTGTCAGGTATCGTGTCATTGTATCCGTCAAGTGTATAGCTGTAACCATATATCCCGCTGAGTTCATCCTGACCTGTCCAGTTGATTGTGACTGTGGCATCCTCATACCATTCAGACTGGTCAGGGTGTGTGGTGCTGCTCACATTGACATAAGGATTCACTATGTCCAGGATGATGCCGTCGCTTTTTCCAAGGGTCTCGAGTGATGCTGAGTTGACTGATTTCACATGGAATGTGTAATTGTGCCCGTGATCGAGCTCGAATGGGCTTGCTGATGAGTTAACTACTGTGACCTCTGTGCTCTGCCCGACATAAACCCAGTTGGTTATATTGAGTCCCTCTGTCACATCCCATACCCTGAACATGTACACCAGGGGTATATGGAGGAGCTCTGATTCCCTGTCAGTCGAGTTGTACCAGTATGCATGGAGCATGGTGGCATTGTTTGTGTAGTCCCCGTCATCGACGACAACAGGCGGTGTCGGGGGTGTCGGGTCAAGGCCTGCTCCGCTGAAGTTGTACCATATCGTATCGCTCGTCTCTCTGACATTGCCTGCCCTGTCGCGCACATATAGGAACACTGTCTTCTCTCCGCCGCCTTCGCTAAGCTGCCAGAGCTTTGTGTTTGTGCATTGCTCCCAGCTCGATGTGCTTGAATGCAGGATTATGTTGGTGCTGTTCGGTGAAGCGACAGATGCGTCTGATCTTGAGATATCGCCCCTGAATCTCAGGTCTGTGCCCATTGTGTCGAAGATGAGTGTCTGTCCTGGCACAATAGGTTTCCAGTCTGCTCCGTCATTGTTTGATACATGATAGTCTATCTTCCCTGCCGGCTCTGTGTACTCGACTTCAAGATCCTCGAATATGATGTCTCCTGCAGTTTCTGAATATGCGAAAAGCGGTATGTCGCATGGGTCGAATGCACAGTCACGCAGATATCTCTGGAGATTATATGAGATGTCCTCTCTTTCGCTGCCCTCATATGGTCCTGTCTTGGTCCAGATTATGCGCTTGTCATATTCATAACCCATCTCTATATGGGGATTTGTCGGTGTCCTTGTCTGGTAGAGCCTGAATGCCATGTCATGTGTCGCATTCTCTATCTGATCGCTCCCGTTAATGTAGAATAGCCTTGTGTTCGTATTGTTGTCGTTGACGATACGGGGAGGCTGTTTAAGTCCGGTATCTTTATCAGGTGTTGCATTGTTGACTATATGATAGAACTTTCCCTTTGCCAGTGCTATGCTTTTTGGGAATTCAATCTCGCACCAGTTTGATTTGCTGCAGTAGTAGTCGCTGATTTCGATGATTTTCATGTTGACATCCCTTATGCTGATAGTGCCCTGTCCTCCTTCATTAGGCCCATCTTCAAGATAGAGGCTTACTCCGTTTATCTCTGTATCGCTTGTGATATATATCCGCTCTGCCACAGCATCCCAGTCATCTGCATTCACTGTGCCATTTTGGGTATCGCCGGTCTGCACCCATATCTTGTATTCTCCATTGTTGTTGTTTGCCCCGGTTATGTTCACTTCTGCGCGGTCTATCACTATCTCTTTGGGAAGCCTTATGTAGCCTGTCAGCTTTCCTGACCTGTGGAACCTAAGCGTTTCCGCAGTTCCGCCGTCTGCAAATCTTGTCTCTATCCCCAGGGCCCCTGGTATGTATTGGTCTGCCGACAGCTTGACTGATGCCACCCCTTCAGGGATGATTATCGTGGATGATGTGAAATTCCCGCTTATGTAGCCGTTATTTAGCCTGAGAGTGTCTCCTATCATTGACACATTCTCTCCTGTGAGGTTATCATGTCCGAGATGGATGCTGTATTCCCTGGTTATCCGGGAATTGCTTACCCTGCAGTCTCTTACTCCGCTCATGACTGAATTGTTCTCGACATCCTCGAAGTCCATCTCCAGTATCACGCTTCTTGTGGCTGTGACATTGGGGTTTGTGGATTCGAAACCAGGCACTCCGAGGTTTGATATCGTTATCCAGCCGTTGGGCCTTGTGTTGTCGAGCATGACTTCAGCAGTGCTTAGTATATAATTACCCATCGTGTCTGACACATTTGCAGTGAGTGTCTTGATGCCGTCAGGCTGTGTGTTGTTGAGGCTTATTGTGTGGTTGCCTTTGTAGACTGAATTCCTGTCAGGGTCAGTGAGAAGTACAATCGGCGCAGGCCCTGATTCAGGCGCATCTGCATCGCTCACATTCACAAGGACGCTGTAGTCCAGTCCATTGCCCCTGTATGTCATGTTCATCCTGGTGCCGTCCATGACATAGTATGGCTCGACAATGAGCTCTCCGAGCGGGAATGAATTGTCTGTCCTCACGAGTATCTGCCTTGAGTATCCTAAATTGCCAAGATGGTCATATGCGCGGACCTGCAGTGTATGTGCGCCGTCATTGGCCAATGTTGTGTTCCATACATGATAAGCACCTATATTGAAGAATGTGTCTCCATCTATTGAGAGCTGGACACGTGCCACATCACCTGGACCTGCATCTGTTGCATTATAGGTTATATTGACAAGCCTGCTCAGGTACTGATCAGGGAAAGGATAGGTTATATTGATTTCAGGCGGTGTATTGTCCACATAGCATGGGATAGAATGGTCGCTGTATGTGTTTCCCATGGCATCTTTTGCTGTTGCGCGGACCTGCATGAGTCCGTCATAGACTGTTTTTGTATCGAGATTCAAGCTCCAGTTGTTTGCCTCTTTTGTCGTGTACCCGAGTGTGCTGTATTCCAGCTGGTCCTGTGTGTATTCGAAGAGTATTGATTCTGTGTCTGATGCAGTGCCGTTCACATTGACTGATACTGTGCCTGTTATTGTGCACAGGAGAGGTGAGCCGAGAAGATGGATCGGTTCAAGGCTCACATTTGAGAAAGAGGGGTCTGTCCTGTCTATTGTTACCGGATGCTCAGTATCATTTCCGATGTAACCGCCGAGCTCGTCAAATCCATCTGCCTGTATTGTATAATCTCCGTCTGGGAATCCTGATATGTCCCAGAAGAACTCCCAGTTGGGCTCATGCAGCCACCAGGTGACATTCTGCAGGCCTGTGATGTTCAGCGATACATTGTTTGTGTTGCCCGGACCTATCACTGTGACGGTTATATTATCATTCATGACAATCCCGGATAATGGATAGATTATTGTTATTGCCTCTGGTGTATTATCTACTGTAAATCCGAATATTTCTGAATATGCCTGATTGTCCTCAGTGTCATTTACCCGGAGCTGAAGTGTGTGCCAGCCATCACCATAGTTTCTTGTATCCCAGGGGTTTGTCTCATTTGGTATTGGTATCCACCCTGTTGAGTCGATATTCCATTCCCATGTATCCCAATCCACTCCCGCTATGTTGTCTGTTGCGGAATATTCTGCTGAAATCTGCCCTGCAATCAGTGTTCCCGGGACAGGATTTGTCAGTGTTATCTGAGGTGGTGTGTTGTCGATTGCCAGGTCTGTCGCGTTGCTCTCCCCCATGTTCCCTGCGCTGTCATAGAGCAGCGCTCTTAATGTGTAAAAGTTTCCGTCAGGCGCTTCTGTCGTGTCCCACATCACCTGGAATGGCGCTGCATAGTCTGTCTCGATAGGCAGCCAGTTTCCTAATCCTTGCCTGTATTCGAAAACTGCCATCTGCGTGTCTGGACTTGCTTCGCTGACTGCTATTGATTCAGTATGGGACAATATAGGACCGTCAACATTCAATGATCCTGTTGGATCGGTCGTGTCCTTTATCACAATCACTGAATCCTCGCCGAGCTTGCATGGCCATATGGGCTGATACAGGCAATACCATGGATAATTTCCTGGAAGGAAGCGGTATGCTTTTGCAGTTATCTCATAGCTCCCGTCTTCTAGGCTTGTTGTATAATGAATATATTCCCAGATGTCCCCTGATGTATATAGCTCTATTGAAGCCATATGGGTGGTGTTTATGGTGAGGTTTATCCATGCTGCATCATGCGCAATCATCTTGATGAGGACCTCATCCTCGATATAAGAATGATCACCTGGCTGTACAATCAGGACTCCGGGAGGGGTATTATCTATCAGGACCTCGACGCTGTCATATCCATAGTTGCCTGCTGCATCCTTGACTCTCATTGTCACCTGTAAGGTCATGTCAGGCCATTCTGTGGTGTTCCATTCATGCCTTGACTGGGGTATGTTGTTTGCTGGCTTCCATTCTGCTCCCTCGCCTATCCTTATTTCTGCAGAATTTGAAAGTGCATCCCAGGAAAGCTCATAGGTTATGTTTATCACACCGAACACTATCTCAGTGGCACCAGGGCTTGTTATGTTGATTTCAGGCGGCCCTGAATCAAGTATTATATCATATATCGTGATGTTTGTGTTGTTTGCGATGTCCCTGACTTGGTAGTGTATCTCCTTGGCACCGTCATCAGGTCCGAGATACCATACTCTCTGGGATTCGCACGGCTCCCAAGCCCATCCTTCAAGCTCTGTTGCATTATGCCCGTATCTGCATCTCTTCTCATCTGTCCTGTCAGGGAAGATTGTATCCAGATTATCAGAGAAGTCAAGCTCAAGATTCACGAACTCTGTGTTGGAGTAAGAAATTCCGAGATACACCAAGGCAGATGGCACTTCTATTGATGCATTTGGTTTTATGTTATCAAGATATATCTGTTTTTGGATGTTTAACCCGCTCCCGAATCCTGTATCTGCAAGGACATTTACGGTTTTCCATTCGTCAGGCGATCCAAGCCCAGATGAACCCTGTGTATATACCGCATCATGTGCAGCCTGATCATATCCTGTTCCCTCATCATTGAATTGGAGGGGTTCGGTTCTGGAACCGGACCATTGGATTGTGCCTGTGACATCATATCCGATATCTGCTCCATAATATCTCTTGAGCAGGAAAGTGTTGTTGTTGAACACATCAGGCTCGATGACGAGCTGGCCTACTGAGACAGGAGGTGCCTCTGCGCATATCTGCCCTATCTGGTATGGCCCGAAATATGTCTGCCCCTTGTGTCTTACCCTTCCTGATATGAGCATCCCGTCTTTCATGTATGCTCCGTAGATCTCCAGCGATGTGCATGGAGGTGAATATGATGTGAAATCAGTGTTCTCGATTGTCGAGAAGGATATGTTTGATCCTCCGGGTATGACTGAATTGTTTATGAAAGAATCAAGGCCGTAGGTTGTATCGCCTGGATTCGTGATAGCAGAGCTGAATATCTCGACATTCATCATGTGTGCCATGTTGACATCAGATGACCCATTGCAGTAGCATCCGTGAGGATACAGCTCCGATATGTCCATGTTATCAGTATAGATGCATGAATCATCTATATGGCACTCTCTTACCCAGGGCTGGGCTTCTGTAGGTCTGGCTGAGATGAGCAGTATTGCGATGATGCATGTCCAGAATATCATCCTCTTTTTCATTTTTTCCTCATGATATGAACAGCGCCTTGACCTTGTATTTCTCTTCAGGCATCTCAAATCTGTATTCCACGTCGTCCTTGACGAGTTTTACATACCCTGTTCTTTTTATAGTTTTTGAATCTGTCGGAGCCATGACCCCGCATTCTATATCATTGAATCTGTCATCTTGGTTCTCCTGGTACACTGTGAATTTCCCGGCATTGTAGTTGCGGATGATCACCACATCAGGTGTGAACAGCAGGTACACCATCTCGAGGTTTGTCTCTTTCTGCCTTGCGAAATCCAGGAACTGCCCTGTGAAATTCTGCAGTCTCTCATCCGGATCCTCTTCTTCTATCAGCGCTGTGTCGACAGCATATGCTGCTTCTGTGACATAATTGTCAGCCACATGTTTGATGTCAACTCGGGGCTTTGTGACTTTGATCATGGGATAGGCGAGTGCAAAGAGGACACCTACGAGTATGACTGACATGAGTATGTAGAACTGCCCTTTTCTGTTGGATGTTCCTGTCAGGGATCCCATCATATTATCCTCACGCTCATGTTGATTGTCCCGTTGCCTGTGATGCCTTCATTCCTCACTATGATTGTGTATATGCCCTCTGGCGCTTCCTGGTCCCCGGACATCTCTGTGCCTGCATAGCTCAGGGTTGCCACGATCATGCATGTGTCCTGGTTAAGCGGAAGCCCGAATGAGGGGAAGATGAGCCCCTCGAATGTCTTCTCATTTATGTAAGCCATCCTCCTCGGTATGCTGGCTGATGGGTTTGTCATGAATATGTAGTTGTTGTCCAGCGCACCTGATGTCAGCTCGAAATTAGCATTGGCTGCATTGTCGTCGTCTGTGGCAAATCCGAGTATGGCATAATTCTCTTTGCCGTATACATAATTGTCTATCTCTTCAGGATCAAAGTCATCTGGAAGTTCGAAATCATCCCCTGTATAGGCCATTGTCAGGGAGAAATCATCCACCTCAAATTCCTCCTCGAGATCGCCTGTGCCTCTAACTGATATGTTGAGGTAATATGTCCCTTCTTCTTCTGGTGCAGTGAAAAAAACATCATAATAGCCACCGCCGAGGTCCTTGTATGTGTTATGGTACCTTGTGCCGCTCACTGTCACTAATATGTCATCTCCCAATCCCCCTATGCCGATGAACCCGTAGTCTGTGCTGTATCTCACAAGGAGCTTCAGTTTCATCCTCTGTTGGACATAGTACGGTGGGTCGAAGTTGAGTATCTCCACAAGTGTCGGCACAACATCTGATATGACGCTGAAATTCGTGTAGTTCCAGTCATTGTGATGGCCGGCATAGTCTGTGCAGTTGAACCAGAACTGGTAGTCATCATCATCCATTTCCCCCAATTGGGACTCGTGTATCCTCCCTCCTGTTGTCAGGAACTCCTGATAAGCATACCCCCCGACAGGCAGTGTCTGGTTGAATGAGCAGACCGCATCCTCATTTGTCTCGATATGCAATAGCGGTGTCTCGTCTGCTGTGACCCCTATGGGCGAGATGAGTGTGATTATCGGTGGCCCGAGCTCTGAATCTGCCATCACCCTGAAGTGCTTTGTATCGCTCCACCTGCCTACATTGTCCTGTGTCTTTATGTGGAAATAGTATATCCCATCATCCATGTCATATGTTGCATTTGTCTTGAGATGGAACTGTCCCATTTCTCCTTCAGGTATGTCATCAGGCTCTGTGTCATTCGTATGGTCGAATCTGTAGCTGTATGCATATATTCCTGACTCAAGGTCATTCCCCTGCCAGTGCATCAACACTGTTGTGCTGCTGTAATATTGGCTCGGGTCAGGATGCGTTGTGCTCCAGAGTGAGATGTCAGGATTCCTCTGGTCAGAGACTATGCCGTCTGAGAATCCGGATATGCTCTCAAGCCCTGCTGCATTGACTGCCTTGACCTCGAATGTGTATTCATGGTTGTTCTCGAGATCCAGTCCTGAGACTGTCACCTCATTCTCAAGCGTATCTGTCCAGTCCACGATAGCATCAGGCACAGTCGATGTTCTCTTCAGCACCACATTGTCGATGAAGACCTGTTCATTGTTCGGATTTTCAAGCAATATCCTATAATATGTTTCCGAATCTGTTGAGAATATCATCTCGACTGTCTCCCAATCAGTATTATGCCCAATCTCATATTCAGATATGGGCGAACTGCATCCTGTGTCTAGAGGGTTGCAGATTTTCAGTCTGAGATCCTGGATTGGTGATTCATTGTACTTGTAGGTTATTGATATGCTATGCTCCTCTTCTTTGAGCTCTACATCCTGATATATCTCGCCTTGGGTGAGCATCTGGCTGAATTTTCCATTGGAAGAATCGCCTGATCTTGTTGCATTGGTGCCTGGGCTCTTTGCCCAGCCATCCATCACCCCATTCAGGTCTGAATCAAAGGTCTCAAAGCCGGGGTTGAGAATGAGATTCTCAGTTGTGTCATGTATCCTGAACCTGTAGCTCAGTGGCAGATGCAGCAGTTCCTGCTCCCTGTCAGTAGAGTTATACCAGTATGCATGCAGTGTGTCTGATGAGTTCGTGTAATCGCCGTCATCCACCACAATCGGCTGTGTCGGTGGTGTCATGTCCATGCATGCGCCGCTTGGGTCATAGTAGATTGTGTCTGATGTTGTGTAAATATTGCCGGAGACATCTTTTATCTGGTAGTACACTATCTTGAGTCCGGTACTGTTGCTCAGCTGCCATGCTTTTGTGTCAGTGCATGCTGACCATACATTGAGCATATTATTGTATCCGACATAGACTCCGTGAAAACCGACCAGGTCTGCTGAACCGTCTCCATCAAGGTCACCTAATCCCATGTTTCCATATATATTGTTTAATCTCGCTTCATCATACCTCGGCCAGCTTGAAACCTCATCACCATTGTTGAAAAAGAATATGTAAGCTGGACTGAGTGGAAAAGAATAAAGTATGATGTCTTTTCTCTTGTCATTGTTCAGATCTGCAAAGGATACTGATCTGGTTTCGCTGGGTATATTGATGTTGTATATAGTCCAATCCTTTGGATTGGGAAAGCCATTATTTTTATAGACTCTCAGATAATAATCATAACACGTGTATGGAAGAGTATGTGAGGTTACAGCAAATATATCACTTGATCCGTCGTTATCGTAATCCTCAAACTGGTGTTCATACCACATTCGACTGGCAAAAGGAAGGGTATCTATGAGCATATGATGATAATTCACTGGATTCAGGCTATCTATTATTGTGTAATATTTTAATTTATCTCTATTATGTCCTTGGATGATGTTTATCTTTCCATTCTCTTTTGTTATGTCAAGATTTGACATGTACCAGCCCCGCCAGCTAGATTCAGCAAAGGGTAAACATTCAGAATCTGTCATACCAGTGAGGATATTTATCAGAGAATCTATCTGGTTTCTTTTCATGCTGACCAATGGATTCTTGATGGCAATCCTCTGCCAGTTTGAGGGATTACTGTCGCCGTTATTGATTAGGTAGTAATCTGAATCATTCACTACCAAATATTTTATGTATGCTGATGTATTGACATAGATTCCGGCATGGGCTCTTGCATAGATATCAAGATATCCATCATCGTTCTTGACGAATTTTGCCTTGTAAAGGAAGTTCGAGCCGCTGTCCAGGCATGTCCCGATTGAAAAGTTGTAATAAGCATATGAAACCCAGAAAACATAGCCATTATCCACATTGTATTCATGGCATCCTCCGAAAGAGTGTTTTTCCCAGCTGACTCCATCATAGGATTTCCCTTTGTTTTCAAGCAGCACCAAGGAATCATTTCTTGTTGAGAATGAGAATCTTGAGGTTTTTGCATACAATACGTCAGTTTTCCCGTCATTGTTGTAATCGCCGATATCAAGGGAGGATATATGCCCTCCGAAATTCTGGTTGACCCTGTCAATTCCTGGCCATGATGGCAGTGTGATGTTCGCAAAGTATAGTTCCTGCTTTGGCCATGTCCTGATATCAAGTTCTCCATTGTTGTAAATTATATACAGGCCGACCAGGTCATAAAGATAATCAAAGAAGAGGGGAGGTTTCTTTTCGTTATGGAAAACATTTAACAATACATCATTCTTCCCGTCATTGTTGAAGTCATGCACAAAAACATCATATATGTTCACATCAGTCATGTTCCAGAACATTCCGCTCATGTTGTATAGCGTGACTGTGATTGCGTTTTGGCCGCTTCCCATCACGACTTGTGTGGCATTCTCATCCTGGAAGGGTCCGTTGCTGTACCTGCACATATCAACTCCGCTCATGCCATTGTTGTCTATGTCATGATAATCCATCTCAAGGTTGACTGTGGGTATTGCAGTGCATTCTTTCTGCCCCGCCATCCCGATGATATCAATGGGATTTATTGTGATTGTGCCATTTGGCTCTGTATTGTCAAGGAAGGCCTTGGCTGAGAATGTGTTTGATATTGGATCATAACCTGTTGAATCATCACCATACCACATATAGTTTGTGACAGTGGCATAGACTGTTTTTTCTCCGTCAGGATTCACATTTTTGGTTGATATGGAATGGTGGGCCTCGTATATGCCCCTGTTTTCTGGATCAGAAAGAATGATAGGGTTATTGGCGATGCTGTCCAGGGCTGAAATGTTGGCCTCGACTTCAAGCCCCAGCCTGTCCCCTATGAACCTGAGTTTTATCATCATTCTGTTCTTCACATAATATGGCTCTATTGTGAATTCGCCGATCGACATCTCATTATCCACTCTTCTTGTTATTATCTGTGAATACCCTTCATTTCCGAGCTTGTCCTTTACTTTCATCTGTATCTGGTGCTCTCCGTTGCTTGACAGGTTTGTGTCCCATGGATGATAATAGTGCCATCCGAGGAGTACACTGATCTCTGTGTCATTCAAGAGGAAGTATTCGGTGACATCAATGAAATCCCCACCATCAAATGATATCATGTATGTTGTATTGTCTATGCCCACACCCGGATCTGTGCTGTTCTCGACAACATGGACTAATCCCCTCAGGAGATAACCGAATCTGTAGACTCTGGATGATTCATAAAAGTATACATCAATCCCTATCTCAGGCGCAGTATTGTCAACATTAAACCGGTTTGAATATGCAGTGAACGTTGCTCCTGCCGGATTCTTCGCAGTCGCTCTTAGCATGTATGCACCATCATCTACAGTATTGGTATCAAATGCAATCCTCCACTCCCGCCCATCCTTTGTCATGTAGCCTATTGTCCTGTATTGGATGTCATCTTCTGTGATCTCAATGAGTATTGAATCAACAGTGTCCTCGACATTCTCTGCAGTTATGTTTATGATGCCTGCAACCCAGCTATCGATGGTGCTTATGCTGAAGTTTGGATGTAAGTCAATCCTCACATTTGTTATTGTATCATTCCCTATATACCTCCTGAGTGAATCATAACCCACTGCAGTGAGATTATAGAGGCCATCCCCACACACATCGACATCCCACATTGTCTCCCATGGTGCATCCTCAAGCTCTGTGTCAAGTGCAGGGCATCCGTCAAATGCGAGTGTCACATTCTTCATGTCATCCGGTCCCAAGACCTGGATAAGCGCATCCTCAGATAACACATCATTTGAATGGGGCTGTGTGATTGTGACGCTCTCTGGTGTATTATCCACCATGAAGGGTGTAATGTCTGATTCTCCGATGTTGCCCATCCAGTCTCTTGCAGTGACCTTGAC
Organism: Candidatus Woesearchaeota archaeon; assembly: GCA_016928155.1. Classification (NCBI taxonomy): domain Archaea; kingdom Nanobdellati; phylum Candidatus Woesearchaeota; species Candidatus Woesearchaeota archaeon. The sequence goes on from JAFGLG010000011.1 coordinate 38,662, forward strand.
ATGGTGGTCGCCCTCTCTCATCAGTCTTGTGTCTATCTCATATTTTCCGAGGTCATCGCTGAATATCTTTTTCACTTCATCTGCTGTCAGCGACCTGTTGTATAACCTGACATTGTCTATTGACCCTTTGAAGAAGCTGTGGATCCCGCTGTTGGCGCCTGCCCCGATGACTGCCTGGTCAAGCAGGTCTGCATTCACATACTCGGCTCTGGTCACATTTTCATTCATTTCTCCGTCTACATACATTGATATGTGCGTGGAATTCCAGACTCCGACAAAATGATGCCATGCATCATTGTATAGTGAACTAGGATCTGATCGTGCAGTGTAATCGACCCCATTTACATTGTGCCTGATCACTATCCTGTTGCTTATGGTCTTCCTGAGCGCGATATAATTCTGCAGGCTGCCGGATATTCCTGCCTCAAATATCCCGTGTATCGAGCTGTCTGAGGATATGCTTGAGGAAAGATAGACCCATGCTTCCATGCTTCCGTTTATTGTGTTGATGGAAGGCACAGGTGATATGTTGATATACGATGTCCCGTCGAATCCGTATGCGCCCATGCTGTCATGTCCTCCGTCTGTGGCATATGATGCATTGATGACTGTTCCATGATATTCATTTCCTGAGAGATCATTTGTTGCCCTGCCTGTTGACCACCCATTGAAAGGCATGTTCAGCACAAGTGACTCAGCAGGAAGCCCCTGGCTCACTCCGTCGATGTAGAACTCATAGGATCCCGGATCAATACCTATGCCTGCATCAGTCGAGGATGCTGTGATTGTTATATCCCCATGCAGGATATCATTCAGTCCAGGATAATTTATGTCGACTTGTGGCCCGGAATTGTCCACGTTTGTCTCCCTGATCTCTGTATTGACCTGTCCGCCGAACTCTGTGCCATTGCCTCTTATATAATAATGGCCATCATCATATTCTCTTGTGTCCCATGGCACCATGAATGGATCATTCCCATCTCTTCCGATTGCATAATAATCAATATTGTTGTGGGACGCTTCAAAGGACACTTCATCAAGGTCTGTCTCAAGTACTTCTATATCATAAACTTTGTTTATCCAGGATGGCATCTCAAATGATAGGTTCGCATGGTTATCAACAGTCACTTCCACTGTATCTTCTCCTATCTTCCATGCCAGGAGTCCTCCAAGCAGTCTTGCCCAGGCAACTGCTCTTATATTATGTGGCCCGTCATTCACGCTTGTGGTGTCCCATGTGTAGTTCCAGCCTCCATTGCTGTCATAATCCTGATAGACAGGTCCGCCGCTGTCAATGAAGAAATCAACCCTCACAGCATCCCCGTCCACATCTACGAGTATCTCCTGCTCTCCTGACAGTGTGGATCCGTTTTCAGGCCTTATTATCGTAACAGCTTGTGGGACATTATCCACAAGAACATAGACTGTGTTTGAGTACACATAATCTCCCCGCGGATCAATGTCTCTTGCCTGTATCGTGTGTGTGCCGTCCCAGAGAAGGGTTGTGTTCCATGTGTATTCTGCAGTTTCAGATTGGGGCAATATGCTTGCGTCTGCCGGCATCCACTCCCCTTCATCTATGCTGACCATGGCATCTTCAAGTATATCATCTGAAGAGATGTTCACAACATATGTGCCGTTTATCTTCTGCCCCGGCACCGGATCGTTTATCCATATCTCCTCAAGCAGATGTGTGTAGTTTATTGTGTCATTTGTTACATTGATGTTCCCGACATTGTCCTTGACAAGATACCAGACTGTCTTGATGCCTTCTCCCTGCTCAAGCCACCACACCTTGTTTTGTGTGCATGGCTCCCAGGATACTCGCTCATCGATCTTGGAATTCCCGTACCTGCATTCCTTGACTCCATTTTCGTCTGAGTATGCCAGCTCGAGATTCACCATGAGGCTTGTTGTGTGCTCATCACCGCCATTGATTATTATCCCGGCGCTGGGGTTGGTATTGTCTATTGTGAGTGATGCATTCGCTGTGTATGGATTGCCGTGGATATCGTTTATATTCGCTCTTATCGTGACTTGGCCGTCGTCGGTTTTTGTGACTTGTGCTTCTGATGTGTATATGGCATCATCCTCGGTCTCATCTGGTGCGATTCCGTTGTCCGAGAGTATTATGGGAGAATTGGCGAATACCTTGCTGGCTTGGTCAGCCTTTATCTGCACTGAATGATTGAGTCCTGTGCCGAAATAGTATATTGTCACATTATCATCATGCTTCGCTAGGTCTGGAACAAACGCCAGCTGGCCGGAAGCTCCGGGTGGCATGCCCTCGCATATGCTGTCGATGCTGTAAGGGCCAATGTATGTTGTTTTGTTATATATCACTCTGCCGGATATCAGCTGCCAATCCTGTATCTTTGCTCCGTATACATCGAATGACCCGCAGAAGTCTGTGTCCTCTGTCAGCGAGAATCTCAGGTTTGAGTCATTGATGTCTGAATTATTGATGAATGAGTCTGTTGCTGTGGTGTTGATGATGACAGAATCTATGACATGCACATTTGTCAGTGTGGAATTGTATATCACTGAATTCAGGCACACGCAGTCATGCGGGTAATAGTCATTCTCCTTGAACAGGAATGAATCGAGTATAGTGCAGTTCTGGATGTGGCATCCGATTATTGTCGAGTTGTCGCAGTATGTCTCATTTATTATGTCTGTGTCTATGAAGCAGTCTTTTATCCTCTCATCGCAGTGCCACTTGTCGCCATTGTAGACGCATCTTCCCGGCCAGCTTGTTCCGCTTGCCCCTGATGAGGTCCATAGCTCCCTCAGGCCATCTCCTTCGTTTTTTGGATCCTCGATGCAGTAATCCCCTTCTGAAGACTTGACGCATCCGCAGTCTTCATCCTGATCAAATAGGGTTAGACCCTCCAAACCCGTGTTGTATGGATATGGAAGGTTGCTCCACCTGCTGCCCCTGTCTCCAGCTGAATAATCCTGAAGGCAGCAGATAGGGCCGTCAGGCTTGTTCTGAATGACACTGTCAGGTTCGATCACCCACATGAACCACCTGTTGTGCCAGTCATCTATGTAGATATTCCCTGATGTCGCTGTGTACACCCCCGACCATGGCCCGGTCTCTGATGTGTCTTCGTCAGAGTATTCCAATATCAGTTCTCCGTCGGCATAGAATTCTATTCTTTTCCCGTATACATACCCATAATGGTCTGTCAGGAGGCTGACTGCCAGCCTTCCCTGGGTAAGGTTCATCTTGTCTGTGATGTCTATGCCTGATGTTGTGCTTGTCAGCACTATGCCTTGTTTTCTTAGGCTGATAGTGAACGGATTTGATGATGATGTCTTCCTGAATGCGAGCAGGTATCCGCTGGTTAATGGCCAATCATCTTTTGCTGCCCTGTTGAATGTTATCCCGCTCGGTGTTGAGGGGTTGCATGGATCCATTGCAAACTTGAAATCTATCACAAAAGTGCTTCCTGTATTACGCTGAGACACCATCCTTTGATTCTGCATGTGGAGAACTCCGTGCCCCTCTCCTCTTATCTGCAGTATCTCAGCTGTCCCTGTACCTGTATGATTCCATTCGCTGAGGTTCAGATTATCGAAATTCTGATAGAATACTCCGCTAGGTGGCACATCATAGATGCATGCGCCATTCTCTGTATAATCCCCGCCATGGTTTGCCTGCCAGTCGCACGAGTCTCCTGGATGGTCAGTACAGTCCAGGTTCAGATTAGAAGTGCCTGATCCTGATTCCCAATAAGTATCATATGATGTCTCAGAGAAATTATCGCATACAATACTATTTATGCACACCCCGTCCTGGAAGAAATGATTGCCGTCCTGCCATGTGATGTCGCATGCATCGCTTGGATTGCACCCTGATATCACTTCATCTATTGTTATCTCGCATTCATTGATGTCATACCTGTCTGAAGCCATATCATTATCGCAGTCCATGCTTGTCATTCCAGTATAGCAGATATTCTTGTCATTATTGACGCAGTATCCTTCATGGTCAAAGTCCCCGCCTGTTGCAGGATTTCCTTCGCATATCTCTCCCCCGAACACACTTGCCTGCACGCAGGATACCTCGAACCTGTGCTGGATCATGTCATAAGCGACATGCCCTGTCCCCTTGCAGACTGATTGGCCTGAACTCTCATCATACGCGCAGGTGCCTGTCTGCCATGGCATTGACCCATTGTAGCTTCCGGAAAGTGCCCTGTTGCATGCATCCCCGTCTCCGCCTTTATTATTTGGATAATCTGACTGGTACCATGCCCCTAATTCGCAGGTGGAATAGACAAGATCAGGAGGAACTGATATATTATTGATGTCTGTGTAGTTCATGATTACTGAAAGATTATCATTTATTATATTGAAATAAGGATTGCTGTCTCCGTCTATTACAACCATTCCTGTATCGCAGTATTTGTTCCCGTCTGAGCGGTTTATTGCGCAGTAGCCATTCTGTTCGAAGTCTCCTCCTGATGTCGCATCTGAGTCGCACGGGCTTCCGGCCATTGCATCCTGGCAGCTTTCCACGAATTGTTTTGTGGTCCAGTCATATGCGACTTCTCCGCTCTCATCGCAGTAATACCCTGATATGCTGTTTACGCATGTCCCATTCTGTCTCCAGAAATATCCGTCGTCATTATGTGTTGTGCATGCATCCCCTGGCCTGTATGAACAGTTCACATAGACATTATCCTCGCCGATCCGGCATTCTCCTCCTTCTTTGAGGTCCCTCACATCAGGAGTGGGTCCTGCTGCACTGTTATTGTATTCATCCTCATTATAGTCGCAGTCCATGACTGTTTCATCTGCATCATCGCATAATTTGCTTCCCACACCTTCTATTATTTGCCATGCGCAGAATCCATTGTGCTCAAAGTCCCCTCCTGTTTCCGGATGGTTTTCGCACATGCTTCCCGACACTGAATTTAAGCATTTGGACTTGAAGGTATAGTTTGATGGGTCTCCATCTTGGTAATCATAAGAAACAGGATATCCTGCGCCTATGCAGTACAGGCGCCAATTATTATAGTCATCAACTCCATAAGCCACTGTCCCTGTCTGCTCCCAATAGCCATGATTTGCATTCCAGTCCCCATCATCTTCTCCTGCCCATGCACCTACAAAATGATCGCAGGCATCTCCTGCATTGTGGCCGACTCCGAATGTCCTGTCGTTTTTATATGCTATATCTGTCCCGACCTGACATACTCCTCCGTCAGTCAGCTGTGGATTGCCTTCTGAGGGGTGCTGGTCTTGCATACTATTGCAGTCCATCACTATATAATATGCTTCTGTGTTCTGGTAGCTGTGGCAGTCAAACAGCACTGAATTCCGTGCATTCCTCGCGCAATATCCTGAGTAGAAGAAATTGCCGTAATCATCATCATGAGTATCTGCATTCCCGTCTGAATAATCGCACATGTATCCATATCTTGCATCTGTGCATCCGACAGAGAATACTCCATTATGCAGGACTGCATCATTCGATCTGCATACTCCATTCACCCATATGCCGTCCTGCTTGAATCCCTTGTCAGTGTTGCAGTCAGGATTTGTATCTATTCCTGCTTCGCAGGCCATTCCATCTGCTCCTGTACCGCAGTCATAGACATGACCATCATAAAGAGATGGTCCATTTACCTCACTGAGCTGCAGGCAGGTGCTCGGGTCTCGCTGCCAATACTGGATGCCTGCTCCATTGCAGTCTATCGTGACACTGTTTGAGTGAGAACAGCAATTATCAGAGATGCAGATCCCGTCTGAGCCCCATATAGGGCTGCCGAGGTCTGGAGAGAAGCAGACCCATCCATCCTCACCACCGCTGCATGTCGCACCGCAAGTCCGGGCCATGCATCCTGTATAATCCTCAGAAGTATACATAGCACCATAATCTATTGGACAGCATTCACCGCCTACGCACATATCATTCGCATTGTAATTACATTCACCCGTGGGATCACCCCCCATATAAGCCATACATGGCTCTCCGTCCCTGATGCAATAATCGCGAGTAGCATATCCATCGACACATTCTCCGCCCTGGCATGTCTGGTCTGGACCGCAAGAATCTACCTTATAGCAATCTTGTATTCCGTTGCATACACAATTTTCATACCATCTTTCTGTTCCACTGCAGAAGTAATATGGTCCAAATTCCATGCAACCAGGGCCTGAACCGCAATGATGACAAGTTGTGTCAGCATCCCATTCTTGTCCGAAAAGATTTTCGTTAGAGCAGGTATACCCGCCGCTTTCATCTGCAACGCATATCCCATTGCAGTATTCGTTGCTTGTCTCGCTTTGCGGGTAGATCTGGCAGGCTCCGCCGTATGAATCAGTACAGCCGCAGTTGCCATCGATGCTCCAAGAGCCTGTCGGAGATGTCATACAATCGTCAACATCACTGCACGAATCAAGCACCACATCATCTTCGCAGTAATCATCGCCTCCTGATCCGATCATGCAGAACACTTTGTCATCTTCACCACTGTTCTGGCCAGGGGTCCTGTAATTTAAGAGACTGCAATAAGTAATCCCATCATAATCTGTTGTCCAGCATTGTGTCGTGTCAAATACATCTGAACCGGTATCATCGCCGAGGCAGTTGGCTTCTGAGCTGTACGCTGCAGCACCCGCACGCCAGCACCATTGGCCTGGAAATGGAGCGCAGTTGTTGCACACTCCTTGTGAAGCATCTGGAGCTACACAACTGCCTCCTCCAGTATTACAATAGGTTCCAAGTCCACATTCAGTTGTATCACATCGATCTCTGTCCTCACAATTACCAGAAGAACAGTAGGTGCATTGTGCATAGCAACCAGGACCATTAACACCATCTCGGACAGCCTTACATTCGCAGGTATCAAAATCATATTCCTGACATGGTGGGCATGATGTGTCCTCACAGCTTCCTCCACAGCAAAAACCATATTCACAAATAGCTTCATTTCCATCGCCATCAAGCCATTTGTGTGTATCATAGTCACAAAAATAATCGTCTCCATATACATTTATTACAGTACAGGCTGGATTTCCTGGATCGACATCATGGCCTGAACAACTCCATGATGGAAATGGATTAATGCAAGAGTGCCACTTGCTATACGCGCAGATGAATCTTTCGTCGACAATATTATAACAGGCATCATCTAAACCGAGCCCTACTTGTCCTTCTGCACCCCAATAGGTATCAGTACATTCGCAGTCCCCACATGCAGCTTGGGAAAAAGGTAGGGTGAAAATAAGAGACATGGAGAGCAGAAACAATACTCGCAGCCTTCCTGCTTTTCCGATCCTCATCTCCCCATCACCGTCCGCCAGAACATCTCAGGGTAGAGCAGGACTGTGGCCTTCAGCGCTTTCTCCTTGTATTTGGGTTTCAGAAGCATCCTTTCGAACTCTGCAAGTGTGATAGATGTGTCATGCTTCTCATCAGACACAATGACTAATCCGTCCATGAATATTAGGAAATGGCATCTCTTCCTGTAGTGGTTCATGTAGTCATGGTATTTCGGGTTCTTCTTGAGGAATTCATCCCGTCTGTCAATTGACATGAGTGAGATGTATGACATCACTCTCTCATTGTCAAGGTTCAGCCCGATGTTGAAGGAATTGCCTACATTTATCCTGACGATTATCCCTTCTTCTATCATCTCCTCGACTGCGAGGTAGCATGATGTGTAGTGCATCTTTGCCTGCTGCGCGACATATCTGATGGAGAAGTGGCTGTATGGGTTGCTGAATACAGATAATATCCTCTTTAGGGTGTCTAGCTTCAAATGTGTCCCTTCTTATGCTATTGACATATTTTTAAGTGAATCATGACACATTATTTTATAAAGATTTCGTTTTTTTGTATATTCTGCTCAAAAATTATGATAATATCATACAATTTTTAATTAATATCAACAAAATAAGATATAACATTAACAAAAAACTATATAATTTTGGAATGGAATTATTTAAATAGCCAATCCCTAACAGCCCCTGCATGGTCACAGAAGAGGAACTCAAGAACATGTCTCCGGAGCAGATTGCAGAGCTCCAGAAGCAGAACTGCATCTTCTGCCATATAGTTAGCGGCAGGGTCTCCTCGAAGAAGATCTACGAGGATGATAAAGCCATTGCTGTGCTTGACATAAATCCCGCGAATCCGGGCCATATCCTTCTGATGCCGAAAGAGCATCACATGATCATGCCCCAGATGCCTGATGATCTCATAAATCATATCGGCATGCTGGCCAAGCAGCTCTCTCATGCTGCATTGAAGGCCCTGAAAGTGGAAGGAACTGATATTTTTGTGGCCAATGGCGCCATCGCAGGCCAGAAGAGCCCTCATTTCATGGTCCATATCATCCCGAGGAAAGAGAATGACGGCCTCAGGCTGATCCTGCCAGAGAATCAGATTGACACTTCCCAGCTCAGGCAGCTTGCTGCGATCCTGAAGCAGAAGCTCAGGTCAGCAGACAGGGAGTCCTCTTTCATCAGCAGGGAGCTCACCAAGTCTTCAGCCAGCTGCCAGTATTGCTCAGAGATAAAGTCAGCTGAGAATATCGTATTTTCAGATGATGAGGTCTGCGCTTTCCTCTCGCCAGCACCGGCCTCTGCAGGCCATGTCATCGTATCCCCGCTTGAGCACACCCCGATCATTGAGAATGTGCCTGATTTTGTCGTGGGCAGGATGTTCCAGATTGCCAACCGCGTCTCTGTCGCTGCTTTCGAGGCTTTCGGAGCCCAGGGCACTAACCTCCTTATTACAAATGGCGTCCCTGCCGGGCAGAAGGTCCCTCATGTCGGCCTCCATGTCCTGCCCAGGAAGCAGGGTGATAATCTTGATTTAAGCTGGACCCCGAGACAGCTGAATGAGGAGGAGATGTCCACTATTGAGCTCCAGCTGAAGGAGCAGACAAGGAACACTGGTTTCTTTGAGAAGAAGAAGCCTGCCCCTATTGAGCTGGATCTGGGCAATGAAGAACCAGAGATTGATGATTCTGATATCGCACCGGGCAGGCAGGAGACGAATTATATGCTGAGGCACATCAGGAGGATCCCTTGACATCAGAGGAATCAGCCAGCACATAATAGCCGAGTTCCTGGATGGATACTGAGATCTCTCTCATGGTCTCGTCATGATGATAATCCTCATCTGACTTCTCCCAGCCTGAGTCTGTCATGTGGTATATTGCCATCTCTCCTTGTTGCTCTGGAGGGTATTTGAATATTATCTTGGCTTCTGATGATAGTCTCCCATCCCTTGGGAGTATGGCATATGTGTCGCTTATTTTTGTCCTGCTCAGGTCTATGAATTCCGGCGCAAGTGATATCTCCCTGACTATGATTCCTGAGCTTGTCACGCTCGTTCCCGGAAGTATCCTGAGCCTTGCGCTGAGGTCATAGCTCTCAAGTTCCTGAAGGCTTTTTGTCGGGGTCTCGAGCTTCAGGCTCTTCTTTATGCCAGCCATCAGCAGGGCATTCCTTCCTCTTGCCTCAAGATATATGTCTATCCTGCCGTCAGTCGGCTGGCAGTAGAAGTATGGGTACTGGTCCATTATTATCTCAGGATATGAGTATATTCTTTCAAGCCTGTCTGACAGGAAGAAGATGTTCTGCGTGGAATTCGATCCTATGCTGTCCTTGATATAGGGATACTCTTTTATCTTGGGGCTGGAGAAGATGAATTCTGTCTTTGTGGGGTCGACAAAGCATATCTCTTTGATGTGGCTTGGTATGTTGGCTTTCACTTCATGTGTGGCTCTGAACTTGTTCTTCAGCACTGCGATGCCTTCATCCATGGCCTTCTCGAAGTCCATGTACATCGTCTCTTCTCCGCTCTTCTGGAAGTTCTTGATGACCTTGTAGCCGAACAGCATTGCAGAGACAGCGATCACCCCGACAATGAGCCACAGTATCACCATTCCCTGTATCTGGCTTCTTTTTCTCATTTTTTCATTCAGTGTATTAAAACGCCAGCGCCCGGATTTGAACCGGGATATCCCGAAGGAAACAAGCTGTCTTGCGTCTGGTTCCAGGCTTACGCTCAATTTTAGTTGATTTGCGCAGTACCAGGTTGTGCCACGCTGGCAGTATAGTTGAGGGTTCCAATTCAGATTTATAAATCTAATGCTTTCCGGAGAGCATTTTGTTTTTTTGAATGCCAGATGCCGATTTTTGTTGCAAAAACATATTTTGCTTTCTTTTTATTTATGTGAATGATGGCAACCAGGTTATGATTCTGGTTTTTAGGAGCATATTCATAATATCTGTTTTCAATTCCCATTGAATCCAACAATATAGATAACCTTCTCATGCTATTATGATTCACAGTCTGTACTTTGATTGATTGTGGACCAATATAGGCTTCAGATGCAAAAAAAGCGTTTACCCAAGCTTCTTTTGCCCCCTCAACCTTAAACAATTTTTCAGGAAAATTCCAAGTATATAATCCAAAATCAGCATGTTGTATTAAATCCTTGACTATTGTTTTCGAGGAGACTCTAACAGTGCTAAATCCATTCACTTGTTTTATTTTTGGCCTCTTTTTATAGACAGAATATAAAAATTCACAATATTTTCTTAACATTAAAGGATCATCAGGAAAGAAATCAAGTTGATGATGAAGAAAATCCTTCTCCTTCCTGATTTGAACACTCCCATCACCAGCTAGAAAACCGCAAAGAGCAGATTTCATAATAGTATGTTGGTCAGTCTGTCCAATAATTCTTCTCTCTCGCTCATGAATTCTTTTCCACCTGTTTATTGCAACATTCCTATTTCGTTCTGCAAAATCCATAATAGTGATTTGCTATTAGTTTTATATAAATATTTCTATATATACGCAGTACCAGAAAATATCCGGCAAAAATACATAGAAATTCCGGGCGTCGGCGTTTTATTCTATCTTCATGATATAAGAATTCTCAAGCTTGTCCATGAGGTTGAAGCACCATTTGGAACGCATCTCCTCTGATTCGATCGGCACCATCCATAGCTCTTCGAAACCGGAGTATCTGGATTTGTCTGCTGTGTTGAACAAAGCCTTTGGCTGATAGTAGATGCGTATCTGTTTCACTGTTCTGCTCGGCACTTCTATGTTCTTTATGATCTCTGATCCTGGCTTGATCATCTCCTCATCCTGCCCCGGGATCGTGACTGAATACAGGGAGTTCACAGGCTCTGGGTTCATCGTGTCCTCTGTATCCTTTATGCAGAATATCGGCTCATTGAATTCATAGTATCTTGTCTCTTCAAGCGTGTTGTTGAGCGTTATTGTCTGTACAGGATATTTCTGGCTTGGATCATACTGGTCTGTGTACAGCAGTGAAGACAGCACAGTGCTTTCTGTCTTTATGTCGACGATGAAATCCCCGGGATCCTTGGCTTCAGGGACTGGCTCATCAGCTTGGGGAGCTGGCCTGAGGAAGAACCATATGAGGACAGCTAGAGCGATCAGGATCAGGGGTATCAGGATATATCTCTTTTTCATGCTGATGAGAAATCAAAGTTTGCTTATAAATTTTTTCCTGCATCCCTGCATCAGAAGCTGTTCATCCTGTCTTTCTGCCCCAATATCAGTCTTTTCTGCTTCTTTTTTTCATTGTATGTGTAAGGCACATATATCTTCCTCTTAGAAAGGTCCATCCCTGTGTAGTACATGCATGTCGATGCTGTCATCGGTGTCGGCGTGAACACCTGGAATGATTCTGCATTCGGGAGTTTCCGCACGAAGTCCGCAAGCTCCTCTGCCTCCTTGATGGTCGATCCTGGATGCGCTGTCATGAAATAGAATGAGAGCTTGTCCATCTTCTGGTGTTTCTTGAATTCCGCAAAGAATTCCTGCAGATTTCCCTTGTTCTTGTTCATGAGATCCAGTATCCTCTTGTTCACATGCTCTGGTGAGACCCGGAGTGTGTCGAAGATGTGGTGCTCTGCTATCTCCTTTATGAGCTCTGGTGTTGCCAGGTCATATCGGATTCCGCTCCTTATGAACACATTGTTCACTCCTTTGATCTTCCTGACTTTCTTCAGCAGGTCAAGGTATCTCCTGTTGCTCCTGTCGAGCTTTTTGCATTCCAGGCAGCTTCCTTCGCAGAGCCCGCAGTCCATGCCGTACATGTTCACTGATGGCCCGCCGAGGTCATCTACATTGCCTCGGAATTTAGGATGCTTTGTCATCTGCTCTATCTCGCGTATTATCGAATCCTCGCTCCTGGATATTATCTTGTCGCCCTGCGTCAGCGTTATCGAGCAGAAATTGCATCTCCCGATGCATCCTCTGTGTGTCACGACGCTGAACTGGAAGCCTGTCATCTCTTTTGGTATCTGTCTTGTGAAGGGCAGCTCATAGTACTCGTCAAGATCCTTTGAAGTGTATTTTGGCATCTTGTATTGCAGCACATGCCAGCCTTTGTCTTTCTGTGCAAGATTTTTTGTATTCGTCAGCATCAGCTGCATATCCACGAATCTTTCTTTTGATTCACTGACTTCTTCATGGCTTGGCAATTCCATAAAACCGGATGGGACTTCCTTGCTCAGTATGCATGTCCCTTCTATGCCTGGAAGCTCTTCCCCTTTTTTTGTCCGGTCAGCTATGATCAGTATCTGTTTCTCGCATGATCCGTATGCTAGGATGTCTGCCCGTGTGTCAAATAATATGCTTCTCCTTAGCCTGTTCTCCCAGTAATCAAAGTGAGTGAATCTCCTGAGGCTGGCTTCTGTGCCTCCGAGCACGATCAGGGAATCCTTATAGTGCTTCTTTATCCAGTTTGAGTAGACGATTGTTGCCCTGTCCGGCACTTTCTCATGATAATCAAGATTGGGGTCCTCATCTCTTCTTTTCTTGAGTGGTGTATAATTTCGCACCATCGAGTCCATTGATCCTGAGCTGACTGCGAAGAATAGCTTTGGCTTGCCGAGCTCTGTTATCTCCTTGTCTGATTGGGGCTCCTCGACCACTCCCACAGTATACCCATGCTTTTCCAGGAGCCTTTTGAGTATTGCTGCCCCGCAGAGGGGATGGTCAAAATACGCTTCTCCAAGCACAAAGATGATGTCATATTCCATGTTATTATGTGATTCCCGGCCATTTATAAAAGCTTAGGCTGGAATTGGCCTTTTTCCTATATAAGAACAATAAAATTTTTAAAAGGGGGCTTTTGATGAAGGTCTCATGGGCTCGTAGCTCAGCCTGGTCGGAGCATCTGGCTCTTAGCTGATATCAGGAAAGAAACCAGAGAGTCGGGGGTTCAAATCCCCTCGGGCCCATTTTTTCTCAATATTCTTTGCATGAAAAAGTTATTAAATGAAATAAGATTCTGGGTTTTAAAATGATCCCGAAAAAAATATTCCTGACAAAAGGTGTAGGTGTAAACAAGGATAAATTGGCATCTTTCGAGGCTGCTTTGAGGAATGCTGGCATTGAGAAGTGCAACCTGGTTTCTGTCTCAAGCATCATGCCGCCTGAATGCAAGGTCATATCGAGGGAAGATGGCCTCAAATGCTTGCGGCCTGGTCAGATAACTTACTGTGTCATGGCAAGGAATGAGACTAATGAGCCTAACAGGCTGGTCTCTGCTGCTATCGGATTGGCTGTTCCTAAGGATACTAATCATCATGGTTATATCTCAGAGCATCACAGCTATGGTGAAGTGGCGAAGAGATCAGGGGAATATGCTGAGGATCTGGCAGCCACCATGCTTGCCACCACCATCGGGATTGAATTCGATTCAAATACTGCCTGGGAGGAGAGGGAGCAGATCTACAAGGCAAGCGGCCATATCTTCAAGACAACCCATATCTGCCAGTCAGCAGAGGGCAACAAGGATGGCTTATGGACCTGTGTCATCTCTGCTGTTGTTTTCCTGTTTGAGGATTCCCAAACACTTGCCTGATTTATCGGCTCTGTCATGGATGTAGGTTAGTGGCATCAGGTCAAAGTCCGGATGAGTGATTTTCTGGCTGACAAAGGGGATGCTCTCTGATA